>DASUVL010000110.1:0-4849 GCA_036379015.1 Niastella sp. | reverse complement strand
TCACCGATGCCCGAACTGAAGACTCGCTCTATTTTCGAAATTCGGCCTTTATCGACAGCATTTTACTGGCCCCGGGAACCCCTGCAGACTTATTGCTGATCATGCATGTGATACAGGCGCATCGCCTCGCCAATTTTAATAACAAACCCTCGTTCAATAGAGCCCGGTACGAAAAAAAGGATCTCCCTTTTAATTATGCGGCCTTTACCGATCAAATGCTCGATAGTGCCATCCTGTATCATTATGAGCAGGCCATAAATCTGGTACCGGCCTCTAAAATGGAAGACCTGGAAAATTATATCTGGCTTTCTTCTAACCCATTGGTCTTTTTATTTAAACCAACCCTGCATGATATCATTAAAGCAGAACAGATCGCTTATAATTCGTCTGTTTGCCGGTTCGATAATTCCTGGAAAAAGCAGTTTTCCCATTGGTTAAAACTGTCTCCTGCTGATTTTATCAAAGCCCTTGATACCGTTCAAAACAAAAGCAGGGAAGTGGTTGTTTTGCGGTTGTTTAATGATTGGCTTAGGTGGCATCAAAAAGATTCTGCGGCCTTCTTCTTTATTGAATCGCTTGCCCGTAAATATATTTATGAGAAGATCCGTTACGATAATCTCTCAGAACCTGTATATGAAAAATATTTACAGGCGGGCGCTGAAAACCCGATCCGGGAAGTAAGGGCCCATGCTGTTTACCAGCTTTGTCTGCTTTGGAACAGTCGGTCCAGAATGAACGATCATAACACCGAAAAATTTCCGCCATCAAAAGCCTTGCAACTATATGAAAGCAATAGATCTTTATTTGACGATTTTGCTTTCCTCGACCAGATACTGGAGGCCATGAAAAAGCAAATACTACAGCAAGAAATTTACTGGAAAATGGATGGTTGTGTACTGCCTGATGAACCTTTTCTGTCAAGGATTGATTACAAAAATGCATCCAACCTTTACTACAGGGTTATCCCGATGAGTTACGATGAACAGTTACCGAAAAAAAAGGATACTTCCATCATGTATCTTCTTAATAAGCCTTTTCTACGTTCCATACACGAAATATTACCTGGTACTGACGACCTGGATAAACATAGAACGTTCTTGAAAATTGATCCATTACCGGCTGGCCATTATCGTATTCTGTTTGCATCTAAAGAAATAGCAGGGTATGATGATAATATTTCCATCTTAACCATTCAGGTTACGCAGATAGCCATCGCTGCTTCTGATAACAGGGTATATGTGCTAAACAGGAAAACCGGATTGCCCCTGGAGGGCGCACAGGTATTGGTTAGTAATGATGACGGTGGGCGATCTACAGATCAACCGGTAAATCGTCATGGATATGTGCTTTTACATAAAAAGGAAAAACATGAGGTAATAGTGATCAACGGCAGGGATACGTTGCGCCAACATGCGAATGCATCCGACGATGAGCTTCCCGACCAGGTCTATGATAAGGAATCAGGCGATCTGCTGGAATTTTATATCGATCATGCCCGCATTCATATGTTAACCGACAGAAGTATTTACCGTCCCGGACAAACGGTTTATTATAAGGGTATACTCACGACAAAAGACCCCTATACCGGCGCCAATATCATAGTAAATAATAAGAACCTGCGGCATGGCCTTTTCAGGAATTTTCTGAAAAAATGGTTATATGAAGAAGAACCGGAGATCTACATCGCTGATCCTTTTAACAGAAAGGTGGATACCATTCCCGTAAAACCAAATTCATACGGTTCCATAACCGGTTCCTTCCGTTTACCTGCAACAGCAGCGACCGGCAGATGGGATTTTGATGGGGATATTGAAGCAATTACCTGGCGTGACGGATCGTTCCGGGTGGAAGAATATAAACGCCCCACTTTTGAACTGACTGCCGAACCGCCGGCTACGTCTTATTTACCGGGTGATGCGGTTACATTCAAACTTAAAGTGCGTTCATTTGCAGGAAGTACCATGGCTAATTCAAAGATCATATATAATGTTAAACGGACTTCGCCTTACTATATGCCGGATGGTATGCCTCGGGAAATGACAATTGATAGCGTTGTGCTAACCGGTGCAAACGGAATAGCTGAGATCGTTATTTCAGATACCGCTTTACGTAATGCCCTGCTGCCTGATTCAATTAAATGGGATTTTCGATATACGCTGAAAGCTACCGCTACTGACCTGTCTGGTGAAAGCCATGATATCAGCAGCAGTTTACAGGTTTCATCCCGCCCAGTCGTTATCGATCTTCCGGTAAAGGGTAATTATTATATTAATGATCTCAAACCTGTTCTCGTTACCGCCAAAGATCTCAATAAAGTTGAGCTGTCAAAGGAAATAAAAGTAAAAGTATTCAGGGAAAGAAAGCAGGGTGTCAATATGTTGCCTGCATATACAAATTATGCAGACCAATGGAAATATCCGGAGACGCAATTAGCGCAATGGTTTCCGCATATGGTATTCAGTGATAAAAAGCAGGAGCGGGAACTGGTATATGAAATAACGATCAATACCGGCGCGGGGGAAAAGATCCGTATCCCGGCTGGTGTCTTAATAGCAGGAAAATATACCGTTCAGGCAGTCTGTTATGACAATAATATACTAAGAGGAAAAGAAGAGCGATCGTTTACCATATATGATACGGTATCGGGTTATGTTCCCGGATCACAACCTTCTTTTTTTCATTTGCCCGTCAATAATGTCAATCCGGGTGACAGCGTTCAGGTATATACGGGAAGTGCTTTTGACAGCACCTACCTGTTATTACAGATCAAATATTACTCCCTGCACAGGAAAAAACTAATGATCGTACCCGTATTCAGGGAACAGCTCATAAAAGCGGGCGTTCATTCATTTAAATTTCATGTGCCAAAAGATGTTACGGATCATGCGATTATCACATCCTTTTTTATAAAGAATAATGAAGTCTGCCAGCATACTGAAAGGGTATGGATAAGCGGGCAATCAACCCAACCCGCTATTATCATTGAACAGTTCAGAAATAAATTAACACCGGGTCAGCAAACTACATTTACTGTTTCTGTAAAAACCAAAGACCATAACGTAGCGGCTGAACTGATGTCGACCCTGTATGACGCATCATTAGATAAACTGAAAGAACACAGCTGGGGAGTTCCCCGGTTGAATATGCTTGATGGGCTTCATAATGGCTGGCCCAGGGAGCTAAATAATGAGGTTTCAGGTACTACATTTTTTAATCGGCAAAAGATACCGTCACCGGCAATTAAGCGCCCGCTTTGGTGGATGCGCCATACAGTTCAGCATACAACAAATGACCTTTGGAAACCGGAAGAGGAAGATTGGGATCGTGTTTTTACGAAAGTGGAAGGAAGAGTAGCCGGTCTTTCCATCACCCAGACCACAGGGTTTGATAATGTGGTAGTTATAGGTTATGGTAGCACAAAAAGGCGTTTAACCGCAGCCAATAGCGTTATTACCATTCGGGGCAGTAACAGTTTAAACGGGGATTTTAATCAATTATTGGTGATACTTGATGGCGCTCCGTATACTGGCAAGCTGAATGAATTGAATGAAGCAGAGATCACAGACATGATGGTCCTCAAAGATGCTAATGCTACCGCTATATATGGCTCCAGAGCTGCCAATGGGGTTATCGTTATAAGTACCAAAGGTCCCATTAAACTGCCGGAAATTAAACAGGAACCCGTCGTCAGGATACGCAGCAACTTCAATGAACTAGCGTTCTTTTATCCGGCTGTTTATGCGGATAAGGACGGGTATTACCGGTTTACATTCACTGTACCGGAATCGTTGACAGAATGGAACTGGAAGCTGTTTGCCCACACGAAAAAAGCGCAATTTGCGTATGCTGAAAGAAAGCTCACTACACAGTTGCCTTTCATGATCATCCCCAACCTGCCAAAACTGCTATACCAGGGCGATCAGCTCATGCTGAAAAGCCGCATCAGCAACCTGGATAGCTTGCATAGAACAGGGAAAACAATTTGCAAAGTGGAAGATGCGGTAACTGGTGAAGATATTACAGCAGCCGTAGTGCAGCATGAGGAAAGCCAGTTTGACGTGGCCGGCAACTCGAATACGGTTACAGGTTGTATGCTCCGGATCCCTACAGGGCAACTCAATCCGGTGAAAATAATCATAAAAGCCATGGCCGGCGACTTCGCTGATGGCGAAGAACATATCATTCCCATATTGACAGATAAAATACTGGTAAAGCAAGCTGTTCCTTTCAGTCTGTCAAATCATACCGACACGCTTATTACGCTGACTACAGGGAAAGAGTTGTATGGAGTGGGGCTATCTATACAGCCCAAACCCCAGGCAGCCCTCATCAATTCGCTGCCTTTTCTGGCTAACTATTCATTTGATTGTGCTGAGCAAACTTTTAATAAAATGCTGGCCAATATCATTGCTTTTGAAATTATGCGAACTGATAAACTGGCCCGGCAGGTATATACAACGGCTAAACAAACAACAGAAAAAAGGGAAACCCCTGCATTGCTTCCTGACCAGTTAAGTGAGCAGGCCATGCCCTGGCTGCAATTATCTTCTCAAACGGCATTGCAGCAAAAGAAATTATTTCAATTATTCGATACGGTTCGTACCAGGAAGGTCATTGAAGGTTACCTGAATAAATTGTATTCATTGCAGAACAATGATGGCGGATTGAGCTGGTTTGAAGGCGGAAAGAGCAATCCATATATTTCAGCTTATGTACTGGCCGGTTTTGGCAAGCTAACTGAGCAATCGGGTAATCTCGTTTTTTTAAAAGAAGAAAGAACGCGAAACTTCATGGGGAAGCTTATTCAATATGTTGATGGCAACCTGGAAGTAAATGATCTTTTTAAGTT
>DASUVL010000109.1:0-7448 GCA_036379015.1 Niastella sp. | reverse complement strand
GATACATCGCTGGATGTGCGGAAGGTGTTTTGCCAGTTGTTGGTATTTCCTTTGAACTCCATAATGTCACTCTCCGGCGGCCAGCTGTTTACACCGGTAAGCCAGAAAGCAGGCCAGGAGCCCCGCACAGAAGGCGCCTGGAAATCGCCTTTGATCTCATAATTGGGGAACTGGTCATTTACCAGTACACGGAACTTGGTATTGATAGCGCCGGAATGATAACGAATGGGCAAATAAGGGTCAGCGCTGCTGTTGCCTTCATTCCAGTTGATGCGTGTTGCTTTAATAGTTAACACCCCGGATGCATCGAGATATACGTGGTTGTGATCGGTTGCACTGGCATACATGCGGGCGGTGCCATTATGGTCTGAGCCCCAGGGATACAGGTAGTTCCAGTACTGTTCAAAGGTGGCGTAATTAGTGAAGGTATTGCTGATGACCGTTTCAAAGGCTTCGGTGGTGGCTGTTCTGGTATCACTGGTTGTTGCTGTTGGTTCGGTTATAGATTTTTTACATTGCACAAGCAGCAACGCAAGTGCAATAGATAGGAGGAAAGGTTTCATTTTTTTCATATGACTTGTTTTGGTGGCGGTCAATGGTCAATCGGCAATCGTGCATCGTGAAACGGCAAACGGCAAAGCCAATCGTATATCGCTTATTACTTAAAACGTATCACTTACAACTTTTCTGCGTTCCGCGTTTTGCGTTAGGCGTTCAGCATTCTCTACTAATTTAATCAATTTTACAACCCGGTATGTCAGATGTGATAAGAAAAGTGTCATTTGTACACCTGTTTGTGTGCCGCGTGAATAGCTGTTTTTCATTCAGTGTTTTACAAATTAGGAACATCAGCATGATGAAAGCAAATATGCCAGTATTGAGAAATGCGACCCGTTGAAAATAACCGGCTGGCAAAAAAAATTTGGTAATTGTAATTTTTATATACCTTTACCTCACTTTAGGGGTGTCCATAAGGACTGAGATAATACCCTTTGAACCTGATGCAGTTCGTACTGCCGAAGGGAAAAGTGAAAGTCTTCTTTATTTTCTTTCTCTTTTATCCTCTTTTGCTGCATGTTCATTCCCTGAAGTGATTTAAAAAACGTAGGCATGAACATTCTTATTAATCAACAACCTAAAGACATTCCGGATCAATGTTCGTTGGAACAATTGCTCACCCAGGTATTAGGCATACCCGTAGCCGGTTTGGCCGTTGCGGTTGAGCAAAACGTTATTCCCAACACCGAATGGCCGGCGTATATGTTACGTCCGGCTGATAAGGTCATGCTCATCAGGGCTACGCAAGGAGGGTGACTAATGTGATAATATGATAATTTGATAATGAAAAACTCAACAGCCTGTATTTCATTAGCATATTAGCACATTGGCTAATTAGCACATTCACCATTGATCATTCACGATTCATCAAACAACTCATTTTCATTATGAAGAAAGAAGCAATTCCTAATCAGAACAAACTAACCACCGATCCGTTTACAGGTTCGCGTAAGATATATGTTAAAGGACAGCTTCATGCTGATGTGGCTGTTGCTATGCGTGAAATATCGCTCAACGATACCACGCTGCATGGCAAAAAAGGAGAGACCGAAAAAAATGCGCCCGTTACTGTATATGATACCAGCGGACCATATACCGATCCGAATGTGATCATCGATGTAAAAAAAGGATTAAATCCTTTGCGGGAGAAATGGATCATCGCCCGTCAGGATACAGAAGAATTGCAACAGGTGTCTTCTTCTTATGGACTTGAACGATTAAACAATGAAAAGCTGGATGCTTTTCGTTTTGAACATCTTCGTAAACCACGGCGCGCCAAAAGCGGCAGCAATGTAAGCCAGCTGCATTATGCCAAAAAAGGCATCATTACACCGGAGATGGAATACATTGCCATCCGGGAAAACCAGCGGTATGATCTGCTGAAAGAACAATTGAATGGCAGCTATGCCTTGCTGGCGCAGCAACATGGCGGTCACAGCTTCGGCGCCAATACGCCCAAAAGTCATATAACACCTGAATTCGTTCGGCAGGAAGTAGCGGCCGGCCGCGCTATCATTCCCAATAATATCAATCACCCCGAAAGTGAGCCCATGATCATCGGGCGTAACTTCCTGGTGAAGATCAATGCTAACATCGGTAATTCGGCAGTAACCTCCAGCATTGAAGAAGAAGTAGAAAAAGCCGTATGGGCCTGTCGCTGGGGTGCTGATACTATCATGGATCTATCGACCGGGAAAAATATTCATGAAACCCGGGAATGGATCATTCGTAATTCACCCGTGCCTATTGGTACGGTGCCTATTTACCAGGCATTGGAAAAAGTGAATGGCAAGGCCGAAGAACTTACCTGGGAACTTTTTAGGGATACATTGATAGAACAGGCGGAACAAGGGGTGGACTATTTTACGATCCACGCAGGTGTGCTGTTGCGTTATATTCCGTTAACTGCCAAACGTATGACGGGTATCGTATCACGCGGTGGCAGCATCATGGCCAAATGGTGCCTGGCGCATCATAAGGAAAGTTTCCTGTATACGCATTTTGAAGACATTTGCGAGATCATGAAAGCATACGATGTGGCTTTTTCATTAGGAGATGGCTTGCGTCCGGGAAGTCTGGCCGATGCCAATGATGCGGCGCAGTTTGCCGAACTGGAAACATTGGGTGAGCTGACAAAGATCGCCTGGAAACACGACATTCAAACGATGATAGAAGGACCTGGTCATGTGCCCATGCACCTGATCAAGGAGAATATGGAGAAACAGTTAAAAGAGTGCCATGAAGCGCCTTTTTATACGCTTGGACCTTTGACTACCGACATAGCACCTGGGTACGATCATATCACGTCTGCCATTGGAGCGGCGATGATCGGTTGGTTTGGAACAGCGATGTTATGCTATGTAACGCCTAAAGAACATTTGGGCCTGCCCAATAAAAAAGATGTGAAGGATGGCGTGATCACCTATAAGATCGCGGCGCATGCTGCCGATCTGGCCAAAGGGCATCCCGGCGCACAATACCGCGATAATGCATTAAGCAAAGCCCGTTTTGAATTCCGTTGGGAAGATCAATTTAATTTGTCACTCGATCCCGATACGGCACGGGAGTTTCATGATGAAACCTTGCCGGCCGATGGCGCCAAGGTCGCGCATTTCTGTTCTATGTGCGGACCGAACTTCTGCTCAATGAAAATTACGCAGGATGTTCGCCAGTATGCGGCTGAAAAGGGCTTACAGGAAACTGATGCCTTGCAAAAAGGAATGGAAGAAAAATCGAAAGAGTTTGCTGAGAAGGGAAGTGAGATCTATTTATAGTTACAAGTTTCAGGTTGCAGGGCACTACCCTGGAAAACCCTTGTAACCTGAAACCTGCAACAAAATTGATGTATGTTTTCGTTATTAGTCATATCACATGCTGACATGCTTCCCGGTGAAGCATCTATCATTCAACAGTTATTTGTTGAAGGATTGGAGGTTTTTCACCTGCGGAAGCCCGGAGCAGATGAATCAACCATGCGGCAAATGTTGGATGCGATACCGGCTATGTATCATCCTCGCATTTCCATGCATGGGTTCCATCATCTGGTGAATGAATATGATATACGGCGGTTGCATTTTAGGGAGGAGCATCGACTGGCTACTGATGAAGGATCGTTGTTGCAGCTAAAAGACAAAGGATGCCTGCTAAGTACCTCTGTACATGACCTGCAAACTTTACAAAGTTTACCGGCCCTTTTTTCATATACATTTTTTTCACCGGTGTTCGATAGTATTTCCAAAAAACAATACAAGGGCGTTGCGGGCAGTGATTTTTATCTCCGTAATGAACAGAAGACAGTCCCGGTTATTGCGCTGGGTGGTATTGATGCCGGGAATATACGATCAGTAGCTGCCATGAATTTTGATGGTGCGGCGGTATTGGGCACTTTATGGAATGAACCGGCCCACGCAGTTGAAAAGTGGATCGCTGTCAAAAAAGCGGCTCACCTTCCGATGAACTATTAAGGTGAGCTGATCGGCAACTGGCGGACGATCATCCTTTATAACTTGTTAAAACTATGCAACCATCACGACCTTACGTATTATCGATAGCCGGTTTCGACCCAAGCGGTGGGGCCGGGCTGTTGGCCGATTGTAAAACTTTTGAGCAGCATGCGGTATATGGCTTTGGTGTGAGTACGGCCTGGACGGTTCAAACCGATGATCGCTTTATTAATATTCACTGGCTAACAGCAGAACAGATCATTGAACAGTTGCAACCACTTGTAAGCAAGTTTGTAGTTGCCGCCTGTAAAATAGGTGTTATCAATTCTCCCGAAACGTTGCTGCGGGTGATCCGGTTTTTAAAAGAGTACAATCCGGCCATGCGCATTGTATGGGACCCGGTTTTAAAAGCCAGTGCCGGGTATGAGTTTCATGAAGTGAATATGTTTCGGAACCTGGAAGAAATATTGACGGAAGTGACGTTATTGACACCGAACTATAATGAGCTGCAGCAACTGCAACTCATGACGGGCGAACAACTGGTAAAAGATGACCATGCGGTTTTTTGTTCGGTATTATTAAAAGGTGGACATCGTCCGGATGCACTGGGTACCGATACTTTATATGAACCCGGCGGTTTAACGGTTATAGAAGCAGGGGTTGATAAAGTATTTCCCAAGCATGGGTCGGGGTGTGTGCTGGCAGCAGCTATTACTGCCCGCCTGGCTACCGGCCAGCCATTAAAGAAAGCCTGTAAGCTGGCGAAACAATATGTAGAATCTTTTTTAAACAGCAACCAGTCGTTACTGGGATATCATTCAGTATGTTAGAACGTTTGTATTTTATCTCGCAACAAACAGCGACAAAAACGCATGTAAGCGCAATTGAAGAAGCATTGCAGGCCGGTTGCCGGCTGGTGCAACTTCGCGTAAAGAACCAATCCGAAGAAGTTGTGCTGGAGCAGGCAAAAGCCGCGAAAGATCTGTGCGACCGGTACAATGCTAAGCTGATCGTTAATGATTTTCCGCATGTTGCCAAAACGGTGGGCGCCTGGGGCATTCATGTTGGGCTGCAGGATCTTCCGGTTGCGGAAGTGCGGGCGATTGTAGGTGATCAAATGATCATTGGTGGCACTGCCAATACGTTTGAACATATTCAGCAACGGGTGAACGAAGGCGTTAACTATATCGGACTGGGGCCATTTCGATTTACGACTACCAAAGAAAAATTGAGTCCGGTGCTGGGACTGGAAGGCTATCAACGCATAATGGATCAAATGAAGACAGCTGGTATTCAAATGCCTGTGGTGGCCATTGGGGGAATTCAACCAGATGATATACCTGGGTTAAAGGAGGCAGGAGTGTTTGGGGTGGCTATATCTGGAGCGATCACAAATGCGGTTGATAAAGAAGCGGAAGTGAAAATGATTAATATTTTATGGAGTTAGTGAAGAAGGCAACAAGGCAACGAAGCAGAAAGGCAGAAAGGCATAAAGGAAAATGCTGAACACCAATCGCGAGTCCATTCACCATTGACCATTCACCATTCACGATTGCACCATTCACCAAAAAGAAACTTATGTTAACTATTGCCAATAAAACATTCAACTCCCGGCTGTTCACCGGTACGGGAAAATTCAGCTCGGCGGCCTTAATGGAAGATGCCTTGCTGGCATCGGGTTCAGAGCTGGTGACCGTAGCATTAAAACGGGTGGATATGAACAATCCGCAGGATGATATTTTACGGCACCTGCAACATGCACATATCAACCTGCTGCCTAACACCTCGGGTGTGCGTACGGCAAAAGAAGCGGTATTTGCCGCGCAACTGGCGCGCGAAGCGTTACAGACAAACTGGTTGAAACTGGAAATACATCCCGATCCCAAATACCTGATGCCCGATCCGGTAGAAACGTTACGGGCAACCGAAGAACTGGTAAAGATGGGTTTTGTAGTGTTGCCATACATTCATGCCGACCCGGTGTTGTGCAAACGGCTGGAAGAAGTGGGCGCTGCTGCGGTAATGCCTTTGGGGTCACCTATAGGCAGCAACAAAGGGTTAAAAACGATCGACTTCCTGGAGATCATTATTGAACAAAGCAACGTACCGGTGATCGTAGATGCGGGTATCGGTTCTCCATCCGATGCAGCGAAGGCGCTGGAGATTGGCGCCGATGCGGTGTTGGTGAATACGGCCATTGCCGTAGCGGGTCAGCCGGTACAAATGGCCGCAGCCTTTAAAATGGCGGTGGAAGCCGGTAGAATGGCTTTCGAAGCGCGACTGGCCCAACCATTAAAAACAGCAATTGCAAGTAGTCCTTTAACGGCATTTTTAGATGAAACGTCCATGACATCCCGATAACAATCGGGATCACTATGGAACACAGGGCTCCGCCAGCTGGCGGATTGTCATGGTAAGTTCCATCTGGCTAAAAGACAATTAATATTTTCAGATGAATACCATGGATAGTTTTATCAATTTATTCGATCAATATAACTGGGACGAGGTTAAAGCACGCATCTACAGCAAAACGCCTGCGGATGTAGAAGCGGCCCTGACACGGCAAAGCAGAACGCTGGATGATTTTATGGCGTTGATATCACCCGCCGCCGCCGCTTACCTGGAACCAATGGCGCAATTGAGCCAGCAGCTTACCCAGCAACGTTTTGGAAAAACGATACAGATGTATGTGCCCATGTATCTTTCCAACGAATGCAATAACATTTGTACCTATTGTGGTTTCAGTCTCGATAATAAAGTGCGCCGGCGAACATTGTCTGCCACAGAGATCATGCAGGAAGCAACGGCCATTAAATCGATGGGTTATGAGCATGTGTTGCTGGTTACGGGTGAGGCCAATCATACGGTGCATGTGCCGTATTTTAAAAATGCGATCAACCTGCTGCGGGATCATTTTGCGCACATCTCCATGGAAGTGCAACCGTTAGAGGAAGCCGATTACCGTGAGTTGATTGCAGAAGGGTTGCATACGGTGCTGGTATACCAGGAAACGTATCACCGCGAAGATTATAAAAAGCATCATCCCAAAGGAAAGAAATCGAATTTTCAATACCGCATCGAAACGCCGGACAGGCTTGGCAGGGCAGGGGTGCATAAGATCGGTTTAGGCGTACTGATAGGTTTGGAAGACTGGCGAACCGATTCATTTTTCACTGCACTGCATCTGCAGTATCTCGAACGTACGTACTGGCAAACAAAATACAGTATTTCATTTCCGCGGTTACGTCCTTTCTCTGGTGGGTTGGAACCAAAAGTTGAAATGATAGATCGTGAGCTGGTGCAATTGATCTGTGCATGGCGCATCTTTAACCAGGAAGTGGAATTGTCATTATCTACCCGCGAATTACCGCGGTTCAGAGATCATGTGATACGGTTAGGCATTACATCTATCAGTGCCGGATCAAAAACCAATCCGGGAGGCTATGC
>DASUVL010000108.1:0-3267 GCA_036379015.1 Niastella sp. | reverse complement strand
CTGCAAAGAATATTTTTTTAGCAGCATAGTTCACCCGTTCAACAATTTCCCGTTTGATGGCCGGACATCCGTTGTTCTCACGCAAACCTGCTACTGTGGGGCATTTATCTTCTTTATCGTTAACGCTATCGCCATCGCTGTCGGGGATAGGACAACCATTAAAGTCTATCGGACCCGCTTTATCAGGACAGAGATCTTCTTCATCGTTTATGCCATCGCCATCTGTATCGGGTGGCGGGCATCCCTGGTATTTGATAACTCCATGCACATCCGGACATTTATCTTCTTCATCAATGACCGTGTCATGGTCTCTGTCGGAAACAGGGCAACCTGCGTTCCGGGGAGGACCCGGCACATCCGGGCATTTATCCACTACATCGGCAACGCCATCATCATCTTTATCGGGGCAGCCGCCTGCTTTGGCAGAACCTGGAACATCAGGACAGGCATCGGCTTTATCGAGTACGCCGTCTTTATCCTGGTCGTTCGTCAGGATCACTTTTTTGCCCAGCCAGAAACCAATAGAAGCACCAACAACGCGGTGTTTGAAGGTTCCTTTGTAGGGGGCATCATAAAAGTTGAGTAAGCCCTGGCTGAAGAAACCGGTCAATAATACATTGCCCAGCTCAAAGCCAATGCGTGCATTTATTCCCGCATCAAATGTGGTGACCTTATAATCGTTTTTACCTACCTGGATCTTCGATTCGTCTTTTGAATACAGGATCGCTGAATCGTTGGCAACCACGCGTGATTCGGATGTTTGTTTTCCACTATAAAAGAACGACAGGTAGGGGCCGGCGCTGATCAGAAAATTGCTTTTTTTACCCATTCGTAATTTCAGCATAATGTTCAGCGGAACCTCGATATAGTTGGTGTAAAGTGTATTGCTGTGAAATAAAGTATCTGTTATAACTACTGAAGTATCATACAGACGCTGGTATTTTCTTCCTTTAGCCATGTAAAGAATACCCGTTTGGAAAAAGGTTTTATTCGAATACCCAAGCGGAATTTCGCCTATTAAGCCCAGGTGGATGCCGCTTCTTTTGGCATAGTACGGTTCCGTCGTATTTTCCCAGCCGGGTATAGAATTTTTTTCAATAACAGAGGAGGAATGGGGACCACCCATGATTCCCAGCCGCATTTGCGAATGGGCAGTATACATAGCGGTGGTTAATAACAGCAGCGCGTAAAGTTTCTTCATACCGGTTTCAGCTTGTCAGACGGGGTAAAACGTTCTGAGTTACAATAATATTGTTAGGCCGGGAAGTCCCTTATCTGAGGTTGGAGGTCTGAAATCAGAAGTCAGAGGTCAGAGGTCAGAAATAGGAAAACCCTGGATTTTCAGACTTCCTACTTCAGACTTCTGACTTCAGTTCTATACATGAAATTTTATTCCCTGCGCTAAGGGTAATTGTGTAGAATAATTGATCGTGTTCGTTTGGCGTCGCATATACGCTTTCCAGGCATCACTACCGCTTTCGCGACCACCGCCGGTTTCTTTTTCTCCCCCGAAAGCGCCGCCAATTTCAGCGCCCGATGTGCCGATATTTACATTGGCTATGCCGCAATCGCTACCGGTAGCAGATAAAAATTGTTCTGCCTCCCGCAGGTTCAACGTCATAATACTGGAAGATAATCCCTGGGGAACACCGTTTTGAATGGCAATCGCTTCATCAAGGGAGTTATATTTCATTATATATAAAATAGGGGCAAATGTTTCCTGTTCAACGATCTTGTAGTGCGGCTCTACTTCGGCAATACAAGGCCTTACGTAGCAGCCGCTTTCATACCCGTCACCATCCAGTACACCGCCTTCAACAATAAACCGGCCGCCTTCTTTTTTACAGGCATCCAGGGCTTTTTGATAGCCGCTAACGGCATCTTTATCAATCAGCGGGCCCACGTGATTATTTTCATCGAGTGGGTTGCCAATACACAACTGATTGTACGCAGCAACCAGCTTATCTTTTATGGGATTGTATACATCTTCGTGTATGATCAAACGCCGGGTGGTGGTACAACGCTGACCGGCAGTGCCAACAGCGCCAAAAACCGCACCGCGAAGGGCAATATCCAGGTCGGCATGTTTTGAAACAATGATGGCATTGTTGCCGCCCAGTTCCAGCAAGGCCCTGCCCAGCCGGGCGCCAACCATGGCGCCTACGGCTTTGCCCATACGCGTTGAACCGGTTGCAGATACCAGCGGAATGCGGGTGTCGGCCGATAGCCATTCACCCACTTCGCGGCCACCAATAACCAGTCCGTTGATGCCATCGGGCACATTATTACGTTTGAATACTTCGGAAACTATATGATGACAGGCTACTGCACACAAGGGTGTTTTTTCCGACGGTTTCCAGATGCAAACATTCCCGCAGATCCAGGCCAGCATGGAGTTCCAGCTCCATACCGCTACCGGGAAGTTAAAAGCGGAAATTATGCCCACGATACCTAACGGATGCCATTGTTCGTACATGCGGTGCGAAGGGCGTTCGCTGTGCATGGATAACCCGTATAACTGGCGCGACAGGCCAACCGCAAAATCGCAGATATCGATCATTTCCTGTACTTCGCCATAGCCTTCCTGCAAGCTTTTTCCCATTTCATACGACACCAGTTTACCCAGCGGTTCTTTATAAGTGCGCAATGCATCGCCTATCTGCCGCACAATTTCACCCCGTTTGGGCGCCGGCCAGGTACGCCATTCAATAAATGCAGCCTGGGCTTTGGCGATCACTGTTTCATAGTCGTTTTTATCGGCCGCTTTTACGGTGGCGATCAATTTACCATCAACGGGAGAGTAAGATGAAATCAATTCGCCGTGTGCCGGCAAAGAGGAGATGCCGGTTGAAACACCCGAATTTGTTTCCGCTATTTTTAATGGTGCCAGAAAATCCATATGGTGCATTTTGAAGCAAATGTAACTAACAATCGTGAGTCGCCAAATGGGAGTTAATGGACCGGATTAGCTAATTGATTCCTACAGTATTCATTAAATTCATCCTCATCCGCTTCGCTGTCGTCATCGTCATCTATTTCGCGTTGTAAAATGCGGTTATTGGTAAAGTCGAGGGTGAGTAAACCATCTTTCAGCACAATATTGCTGAACTGTTTCCAATTGTATCTTTTTTTGAAGAGGGAGTTAAAAACGATCTCATTATCGGAGAACCCGATCTCAATGGCATACTTCGCCTGGTATTCGAGCAAAGCCAAAATAATAAAAACAAAGACCAGCCATTGAAAATAGGGCATTTTCATCCATACCAA
>DASUVL010000107.1:0-2323 GCA_036379015.1 Niastella sp. | reverse complement strand
ATTGGCGTAGCACAACCAATGGGATTGTACATAAACACTTATGGCACTGCCAAAGTTGAACTGACCGATGGTGAAATTGCCAAGCGTGTAAGCCAGATCTTTGATATGCGTCCTTACTTTATTGAGCAACGCTTGAAACTGCGTAATCCTATTTACAGCGAAACAGCTGCCTACGGACACATGGGCCGTCAGCCTGAGATCGTTGAAAAATCTTTCACTGCCCCCGATGGTAAAACCGTTAAGAAAAAAGTGGAGTTGTTTACCTGGGAGAAACTGGATTACGTGAGAAAGATCAAGCAGGCGTTTGGGATTAGATAATAACATGTATATCATGTGAATATAACACGTATGCCATTCGTTAAAAGCGAGTGGCATATTTGTTTTTATATGGTCTTTTAAATATATTTGTTGAAAGACTGAGAGCATGGTAACAGCGTCACAGGCAGTAAAAATGTACGAATAACTGAACAAGCATTTCAAGAACAATGAAGATGCAAAAGCAATGGTAGCAAGCATTGAAGATATTGTTGATAATAAATTTAATGCTGAAAGGGACCGCCTTTCTACAAAGATGGATTTAGCCATTGTAAAAGAAGATTTGAAAAATGATATAGCTAGGTTGGAAACCCGCATGGAACAAGGTTTTAAAGATCAATTGAAATGGCTCATCGTACTAATGGTGGGTTTATCTTCTTTAACTGTAGCCATTATTAAACTTACGTAAATACATTCATAGATATTTTTATTCAGCCCCCCGATGTATCGGGGGGCTGTTTTTTGTAGCAGATGTTTTATTTTCGGCGCATGAACGAACAACATAATCCCTGGAAGGTATTAGGCGAAAAGAAGGCTTATGAAAATCCCTGGATAAAGCTTTCTGAATTTGATGTCATCAATCCTTCAGGAGGCAAAGGCATTTACGGCAAAGTGTATTTTAAGGCAATTGCCACCGGCGCATTACCGCTCGATGAGGAATTGAATACCTATCTTGTAGGCCAGTATCGTTTTACCATTGACCAGTATAGCTGGGAAATTCCGGAAGGTGGTGGCGCATTTGGCGTTGATCCGGTAGAATCGGCCAAACGGGAGCTGTTGGAAGAAACCGGGCTGGTTGCGGAGGAATGGACAAAGATCGTAGAGATGCATTTGAGTAATTCTGTCACAGACGAATATGCGGTGGTGTACCTGGCCAGGAAACTGAGCCAGCATATGGCCAGCCCCGAAGAAACAGAACAATTGCAGGTAAAGAAGATCCCGTTTGAAGAAGCATACCAAATGGTAGAACGGGGTGAGATCACCGATTCCATGTCGGTAGCAGCTATTTTGAAAGTAAAACTTATGTTGGCAGATGGAAGGATATCATAAAAAAAAACCTGGCATTAATAAATCGGCGCTGATCATTGGCCGGCAGCCTATCATTGAAGCTATTCAATCGGGCCGGCCCATTGACAAGATCTTATTTCAACGAAATGTAAGCGGTGACGCCATTGGAACTATCCGGCAACTGGCCCGGGAGTTTAATATTCCTATTCAACAGGTTCCTCCCGAAAAATTGCAATCATTTACCAAAGCCAATCACCAGGGCTGTATTGCTATTGCCGGACTGGTTCAGTATATGGACCTGCAACAGGTGATAGATCATGTGCTGGGGAATGGTGAAACGCCCCTGTTTGTTATACTTGATGGTATAACCGATGTACGTAATATTGGCGCTATTGTACGCAGTGCAGTGTGTTGTGGTGCGCAGGCTATTATAATTCCCGATAAAGGCGTTGGCGCGTTGAATGAAGAGGCCATGAAATCATCGGCAGGCGCCCTGGAAAAGATCAATATCTGCCGGGTGAACAGCTTGATGAAAGCTGTAGATACATTACACCTGAACGGTATAAAAGTATTTGCCACGGAAATGACGGCTGATAAAATGGTGTATGAAATAGATTATACCGAGCCCTGTTGTATTGTAATGGGTAGTGAAGACCATGGAGTATTTCCTGCCCTGCTAAAAATATGCGATGAAAAAATAAAGATCCCCATGGCCGGGAGTTTTGAGTCGTTCAATGTGTCGGTAGCCACGGGGATCGTGTTGTATGAAGCAATGAAAAAACGCCTGTAAAGTGTTACCTGAAACGGTTACCGCAATCTGATGTCACAGTTGGGTTGAACCAGGATAAACCGGCAGGCTTGTTGCTGTACAGCTGCTTCGGGATCAAAGATCACTGAGTAATCGAGGAACCTGCCCAGGAAGCCACTGATGATGCCGGCAAAAATGGGATTGTTCAATGCTTTGGAGAGAATTGCAGGCATATTGGCGATTACCCATTCC
>DASUVL010000106.1:0-6360 GCA_036379015.1 Niastella sp. | reverse complement strand
TGTTCTACATTGTTCAGTATATCTTTTTTTCGAACGGCCGGGAGTAATAACGAATCCAGGATGGGGGCAGGACTCAAGACCCAGGGCTGCCAAACCTGCCCGTTGCCGTTATTCACCAGTTCTATATCCAGATCATTAATGAGGGCTTTGGGTGCGTTAGCTACAGCAGCAGGATCGGTCCAGCATAGCGTTAGTTTCAATTGCCGGGTATTGGCCGCAACGGGTAGGGAAAATGTTTGCGTACCGCCTTGCGCTACCGAGCCGGAATAGTATCGATCATTCACCATACCCTGAAGGGCTTTCCAGGTATTCAAACTTCCATAGCCCGACTGATAATCAGGTCCTTTTGTTCCCCGGTCATCAGCGCTGTTCACCAGAACAGCTTTTATTAATGAAGCAGGAGGCAAGGTGCCTCCATTTTTTTCTTTATAAAATTGTTGTAATAAAAGCACAGCTCCTGAAGTATGGGCTGCGGCGCCGGAACTGCCATCTTCCCCAAATGCAATCAATTCCGGTTTTATTCTGCCGTCATAAGCGGGTCCGCGGGAACTGAGATAGGCTACATTGCCAAATGAATCGGTAGCGCCAACCGTTATGATATTCTTGGCCATTTTAAAACTGCCGGTAAGATTGGCCATGTTGGGGATACCTGCATAAGGGCCGGTGCTGGGTAGGTTGCCCGAATTGCCCGATGAAAAAACATGCAGTAGTCCGGGCGTGTTTATGGTGCTGGCATCGTATGCGGCGGCATCGGCTCCGTAATAATTTTCAAGGCCGGTGCCATAAGAATGGTTTTGTACAGAAATGCCGTACTGCTTGTATACATTATCAGCATCGGGCAAAAGACTGGCAAAATTGGAAGAAATAATAGAGGCTGCCGGTACTACGCCACCACCGGTATAAAAAGAGTTCTCCCCACCGGCAATGATCGTACACATATAGGAGGCATGCGACGAAATCGATGCGGAGCTGAGTGGGGTAGAGATGTACCGGCCTTTGAAATCGATATCGGCGGTATCGGGTTTATTTTCCTTTATAGAAACGACCAGATTGTTGCCGGTAAGTTGTGGGAACTGGTTGTGAACCAGGTTAATGGTATTAAGGCTGTTATCGAACGACCCAATAGCCAGTTCTTCATGCGGCTGGCGGGGAACATCCACAAAGCGAACAAAGGGGAGCTTCAAGATCAGTGAGTCAATAAGGGGGCCTCTAACAGAGACCACCAATAAACCGCCGGCATGCTCCTGTAGGATGCGAACCGGAATTTTTTTGGCGGTGAAGTATTGTTTGGCAGAATCGATGTTGGAAGTAACTATCCAGAATACCTGTTCCTGTTTGCCGGTTAACAACTTCCTGTTGTTTTGTAAAACAGGCGACAACTTGCGGTTAGGTACGGTAACAACCTGTTGCGCCTGTACCAGCTGTACGGTTAAAGAAAGGATAAGCAGCCAAAGCCCGGTTTGTTTCATAATACAATCTACAAAATTTGTCATTGTTGCCGACAAGAAATAACAATGAATTAGTGGTGGGAATATCTAACCCTGCCGGGCATCCCAAATTGATCATAAACAATTTTTTAATACATAGTAGAAATATGGTCGGTTTATGGCTATAAAGTTTCTTCTGCAACAAGGTTGCTTTAATTTTAAAAGAGATATGTTATGAATTTTGTTAAATTGAAATAACCATCAATTTGTAAACTGCTAAAAGAAAACTATTATGAGAAAAGTTCTGAAAATGTCTGTTGTACTAACAGCCTTTGTTGTTGTTTTATTTTCCTGCCATAAAAACGTTGCAACAGAACAAGTTGCCGCACCTTCTGAAGAAGCACTGGCTAAAATTCATGACCTGGGATTTAGTAATAAAAATGTAACCATAGATGAAGATGGAAATTATATAGTAGAAGGGGATATTCTGTTGAGTCAGACTGATCTGGATGTCATGCCTGATATGCAGTTTTTGCGGGTAGGGGCCGAAGAGCAGTATCGAACGTATAACCTGGTTACCGGGTTGCCGCGGGTAATAACTGTGAGCCTGGCGTCAAAGCTACCGTCATCGTATGTAGCTGCGTTGGATGAAGCCCTGGCACGTTACAATGCAGAGCATTTATCGATCACTTTTCAGCGGGTTGCTTCCGGAGCTCATATTTCTATTATAAAAGGTAATGGGAACTTCCTGGCATCTGCCGGCTTCCCCACCAGCACCGGCAATCCTTATAGTCAGGTAAAAGTAAATTCAAATGCTATTGGTAATCAGCCTCAGTCAACCGTAGCTTCCATATTAGCGCATGAATTGGGCCATTGCATAGGATTCCGTCATACCGATTATATGAATCGATCGTATAGCTGCGGCGGGCAGCCGGTGAATGAAGGTGCATCTACAATAGGGGCTGTTTTTATTCCGGGAACAAATGCTGGTCCCGATCCTAATTCATGGATGTTATCGTGCATTGGTTCGGGCCAGAACCGGCCTTTCAACACGAATGATAAAACGGCGCTGGGATATTTGTATTAGTTTATTTCGTGAATGGTGAATGGTCAATCGTCAATTCCCTCTTTACCGCCAAAGACCGGGAACGCATCGGGGAGTTATGAAAATCAAAAGTAAAGGCGAGACTCGAAGGTCGGGATCTTATTCATCATTCACCATTGACCATTCACCTGTAACTGCTAATACGTTATACTAACCTGCTTGTATAGTGTATTTAATTAATCTCAGGAAAAACTTTTCCACAATAACGTTTATACTTACTGGTAATTGGGTAAAAACGCGGGCTTCTGCAACGCCGTTGCCATTTTGCAAGCGCAAGGCACAAGATAATTTTGGTAAATTGATAGAACGATCCGTGCAGTGACCATACCATTAAACGTTATTAAAATCTACAGCACATGAGAAAGACTATTTTCACTTTAACTGCAGTCGTGGCAGCCTGCATGCTCACGTTATTTGCCTGCCGTAAAAATGCTTCTACAGGCGATGCTTCCACTCCCGGTGTTTCAGAGGATGTATTAGCAAAAATTTACAACCTCGGTTTCAGTAACAAGAATGTAATTGCTGATGGAAACGGCAATTACATTGTTGAGGGCGACATCCTGATCAGCCAGCAGGAACTGGATGCTAAACCCGAGATGCAGTTCTTACGGGTTGGTGATGAAGAACAATATAGAACCAACAACCTGGTAAGAGGGTTACCCCGTAATATTACGGTAAGCCTTTCTTCCGCTTTGTCAACCTGGTCTACAGCACTGAATACGGCCATTTCCCGTTACAATGCGCTGGGACTTACCATCACTTTTACCCGGGTTACATCCGGCGCCAATATTTCAATTGTTAACGGATCGGGCGGTTTCCTGGCCTCAGCGGGTTTTCCTACATCTTCGGGTAATCCGTATAACCAGGTAATCCTCAACAACAGCGCGGTGAGCGGACAACCTCAGAATACGGTGGCTTCCATTCTGGCGCATGAAATAGGACATTGCATCGGGATGAGGCACACCGATTATGCGAACCGGAGCTACAGCTGCGGCGGATCGCCTGTAAATGAAGGATCTGCCGGCGTTGGAGCTGTTCTTATTCCGGGAACGCCTAGCGGTCCGTCGGCCGGCAGCTGGATGCTGTCCTGCATTGGTTCTGGCCAGAACCGCCCCTTTACTTCCAGCGATATCACGGCTTTAAATTATCTGTATTAATTTACTATTACCAGTTTGGTTACTGCACTGGAAAGCCCTGTAAATCAAACAGGGCTTTCTTTTTGGCCTAAAATGGGCCTTTTTATTTTTACCCCTGCCTACCGCGATTTCGAAGGAATTTTTCATACCTTTGCGCACTCATTTTCAGGGCATTTTTCCCTGGATAATTAAAAAGAAAATACACAAAAGTCATGGCAGACTTACGATTACAAAGAAATTTTGGAATTGCGGCACATATTGATGCCGGTAAAACTACTACTACGGAGCGTATCCTGCGCTATACCGGTATGATCCATAAAATAGGAGAGGTGCATGATGGGGCGGCTACGACCGACTGGATGGAACAGGAAAAAGAGAGAGGTATCACCATTACTTCCGCTGCTGTTAGCTGCCAGTGGAACTTCCCTACCGTAAAAGGTAAGGCTGATGCAAATACTAAAAATTATTATTTCAACATTATCGATACTCCGGGACACGTTGACTTTACTGTAGAAGTAGAGCGTTCTATGCGTGTATTGGATGGTTTGATCGCCCTGTTCTCTGCCGTTGACGGTGTTGAGCCGCAATCAGAAACTGTTTGGCGCCAGGCTAACCGCTATAAAGTTCCCCGTATCGGTTTCGTGAATAAAATGGACCGTTCAGGTGCCGACTTTTTGATGGTGGTTAAACAGGTGAAAGAAATGTTGGGTGCTAAAGCAGTTCCACTGCAATTACCCATCGGCGCTGAAGATGATTTCAAAGGCGTGGTTGACCTGATCAAAATGAAAGGTATCATCTGGCATATGGAAACAGAAGGTATGACCTTCGATGAAATTCCTGTACCGGCTGATATGGTGGCAGAAGCTGAAGAGTGGAGACAAAACCTCATTGAAGCAGTAGCTGAATATGATGATAAGCTGATGGAAAAATTCTTCGATGATCCAGCTTCTATTTCAGAAGACGAAGTACACGAGGCTATTCGTAAAGCTACGATCGACCTCAGCATCGTTCCCATGATGTGCGGATCTTCGTTCAAAAATAAAGGCGTACAAACCGCATTGGATGGCGTTTGCCGTTACCTGCCTTCACCCGTTGATATTGAAGATACAGTAGGTACTGATCCTCATACCGGTGAAGCAATCACCCGCAAGCCTGATCCCAAGGCTCCGTTCGCGGCGCTGGCATTCAAAATTATGACCGACCCGTTTGTAGGTCGTTTGGCTTTCTTCCGTTGTTACAGCGGTCACCTCGATGCCGGTTCTTATGTATTGAACGTAAGAAGTGGTAAGAAAGAGCGTATCAGCCGTATCATGAAGATGTTTGCCAACAAGCAAAACCCGATCGACTTCATCGAAGCTGGCGATATTGCCGCTGCAGTGGGGTTCAAGGAAATTAAAACCGGTGATACATTGTGTGATGAAGATCATCCGATCACTTTGGAAAACATGTTCATCCCGGAGCCGGTAATTGCCGTTGCTATTGAGCCTAAAACACAGGCCGACGTAGATAAAATGGGTATGGCTATTGGCAAGCTGGTTGAAGAAGATCCTACATTACGTGTAAATACCGACGAAGAAACCGGTCAAACCATTTTACGTGGTATGGGTGAGTTACACCTGGAGATCATTATCGATCGTATGAGACGTGAATTTAAAGTAGAAGTGAACCAGGGTGCTCCGCAGGTTGCTTATAAAGAAGCTTTCAAGAAATCGGTAGAACATCGCGAGATCCTGAAAAAGCAAACCGGTGGTCGTGGTAAATTCGCCGACATCATTTTTGAGCTCGGACCCGCTGACGAAGAATTCCTGAAAGAAAATCCTGATAAACGCTACCAGTTCGTGAACGATATTTTCGGTGGATCTATTCCCCGTGAATTCATTCCTTCTATTCAGAAAGGTTTTGAGCAGGCTATGAGCACTGGTGTACTGGCCAGCTATCCCGTAGATAATATGAAGGTGCGTGTATTTGATGGAAGCTTCCACCAGGTTGACTCTGATGCCATGTCGTTCGAATTATGCGCCAAGGGTGGTTTCCGTGAAGCCGGCCGTAAAGCACAACCAACCTTACTGGAGCCTATCATGAAAGTGGAAGTAATTACACCTGATCAATACATGGGTGATGTTACCGGTGACCTTAACCGTCGTCGTGGAATGCTCGAAGGTATGGACAGCCGCGCTGGTGCCCAGGTTATTAAAGCCAAAGTACCGTTGAGCGAAATGTTCGGTTACGTAACGCAGTTGCGTAGCTTATCATCTGGCCGTGCTACCAGCACCATGGAATTCAGTCACTATGCGCCTGCACCAAACAACATCGCTGAAGAAGTGATTGCCAAGGTGAAAGGAAAAGTGAAAGCTGACTAATTAGAGTTCTCATATCTCTTAATACAGGCCCTTCCGCTAGTTGCGGAGGGGCTTTTTTGTGCCTCTGCACCCTCCACGTTTATCGGCTAAATATGCACGGTTATAGCCAAAACTGCACAGTTATCAGTTGTTAATGTAGCCACAATAATTATTTAGTAGCTTTGCGTTCCTTCGTTTTGAATTCATCCAATTCTTATTAAAAGCGCTGGTGCTACCTGTGCATTACCTCAAAGAGCTACGTGTTCATTAATCTTTTATTGAAAACGGATATGTTTCTGTCTTTACCTGACAGATGGATATCAACATAACTTAGCTATGCGTAAAACGGGTTG
>DASUVL010000105.1:0-4960 GCA_036379015.1 Niastella sp. | reverse complement strand
AAGGTGTCTGCAAAAAAAATTAATACATCGTATAAGCAATCATTGATCGATTTGCTGACCGCATTGAATAACGCAAATAATGAAATGAATGCCTGGATGGATGGATTTAAAGTTGATTCGGTTACCAACAATACCGAATTGCGTATTAAATACCTGCAGGAAGAAAAGGAAAAGGTAACGGTTGTAAAAGAGCATATATTTTCTGCATTACAACAGGCTGATTCAGTGCTGAAAAAATACCCCCCAGCCCCATAAAGGTGAGTTCCCATTCACCAGTTCCAGGTTTTGGGTCTTGTAATTTCCTTTTTGGTATTTGTCTTCCTTTTGCACCCGCGCCAAGGCTACGGACGGGCAAGCATTAGTTAGTTCATTTGCCTTTTGTATTGCTTTCCATTAGCACATTAGTTTTCTGGGTTTTTGTGATTTGCCTTTTGGAATTTGCTTTCCATTATCACATTCTGCCTCTGCAGTTTTGGTTCTTGTAATTTGCCTTTTGTATTCGTTTTCCATTATCACATTAGCAAATTATCACATTAGCACATTCTGTTTCTGCCTTCCTGTCACAAAATGCTTCTGGTAAATTATTTGCCGGGTTTATCCCATGCAAACGATTAACACACCCGTTCAATTAATACAGCATACCGACCACAATCTGTTGGATGCTTATTCCAAAACCATTACCGGCGTGGTAGGCAGTATTGCAGAAGCCGTTGTACATATTGAAGTTTCCAAAAAAGCAATGGACCGCCGTACGCGCCAGGAGCGCATGACCCAGGGCAGTGGTTCGGGCTTTATAATTTCTTCTGATGGGTTTATTGTTACCAATCACCACGTTATAGAGAATGCAGACGCTATAAAAGTGTCCCTGGCCGATGGGCGAAAGGTGACTGCCGAATTAAAGGGCAGCGACCGAAGCACTGATATTGCTGTTCTAAAAATATATGAGAACGGCCTGAAAGCCCTGGTTTTTGCCAATAGCGACCAGCTACAGGTTGGGCAAATTGCCATTGCCATTGGCAATCCGTTGGGTTTACAGCACACGGTCACGGCTGGTGTGGTAAGCGCCCTGGGCAGAACCCTGCGTGCTTCTGACGGCCGGTTGATAGATGATGTCATTCAAACAGATGCTTCGCTGAATCCCGGTAATTCTGGCGGTCCGCTGGTAAACTCTCTGGGCCAGGTTATTGGAGTTAATACCGCTATGATACCAACCGCACAGGGCATTTGTTTCGCAGTATCTTCTAACCTGGCGGCGTATGTAAGCGGTAAGCTCATCATGCAGGGAAGGGTAAAACGAGGTTATCTTGGCCTGGCCGGGCAATTGGTAAACCTAACAGAACGGATGATTGCCGCCAACCGGTTGCAACGCAATACCGGCGTATATATTTCAGAAATAGATGCCGATATACCAGTATATAACAGTGAGCTGCACACCGGCGATATTATCGTTGGGTTTAATGATCACCCTATTGCTACCATCGATGATCTGCATAAACAGCTAAACGAAAAAACCATCGGGCAAAGAATACCCGTGCACGTCCTCCGGGGCGGACATAAAACAACCATTACCGTTATACCAGGGGAAATGCGATAACCCCCAACCCCTAAAGGGGAGACATTCAGATGCAATCAGCCTCATTAAATAGCAAAGCGCCCTATCCCGGCTGAGCCGGGACGAGGCGCTTTATAATATATTGTCTTGAGCTTGCAGTAACTTGGGATCCTTATCCTTTTGGAAACCACAAACTATTAAACCACAAACCTCTTATGCCGGCTGTTTGGCTTCAATTTGAGCACACAGCGATTGAAATATGTCATCTTTGGTGCCTTCGCCTTTTACTTTTGCCACTTTTCCAAATTGGGCATAGTAATCGGCCACAATAGCTGTTTTATTTTCGTATTCCGCCAAACGCTTGCGAATAATGTTTTCATCGCGGTCGTCGCTGCGGGAAGAAGTTTTACCCCTGTTCAACAGGCGGGCAACCAATTCTTCTTCGCTTACCTGCAGGGCAAGCATCAGGGTTATTTCACTGGTTTTTCCGGCAAGTAAAGCATCCAGGGCTTCAGCCTGAGCAACTGTTCGTGGAAAACCATCAAACAGAAAACCTTTGGCCGCAGGATTGGCATCCAACGCTGAGTTTATCATGCCAATAACCACTTCATCAGGTACCAGTTGGCCTTTATCCATAAATGACTTTGCCTCGAGCCCCAGTTGGGTGGCATTATCAATCTCTCTACGCAACAAATCACCCGTTGAAAGATGGATCCAACCATACTTTTCTATCAGTTTTTCCGATTGAGTGCCCTTTCCGCTACCGGGAGGTCCGAATAATATTAGATTAAACATGTTTTAGTCAGTCCCTTTTATGAGGTGACAAAAATAAAGTAACAGCAGTGAAAATCCCTTTAGAATATGGGCTTTCTGATTAAAAATTATTTAATGGGAATGGTATTTTTTTGCTATGGATGCCGCCACTGCCCGCGATTGGCTTGTTTTTCATCAATAAACAGGTAAGAAGTGGCGATACAACTATCCTATCAACGAAATGTTAAGCTCTTGGTAGTGTCGGATAACAGACATCCGAACCGGTAACGGGCTACGTACATTTGGGAAATACAATCAATTTTTATGAAGCGCGTACTACAGGGCCTGCTATTAATGATGCTGGCCGTAATTTTACAGCAATGCACTTATTCTCAATCTAATACAACCAAAAAGGAAGTTATGGATACATCAAAAAAGAACCCGGTCTATTCCCGCACCGACTCGTCAAAGTTGAATATGAGTGATGAAGAATGGCGGAAGATCCTACCGGCCGATATATATGCCATTGCGCGGGAAAAAGGCACCGAAAGGCCCTGGACCAGCAAATTTGAAACTTCAAAGGAGGTGGGAACTTATTACTGCGCCGCCTGCGGTAACCCGTTGTTTAAAAGCGATACCAAATTTGAAAGCGGATGCGGCTGGCCCAGCTTTTACCAGCCCATAAGCAAGGGAAGTATAATTTATACGCCCGATAACACGCATGGCATGACCCGCACCGAAGTTACGTGTGGCCGTTGCAAGGCGCATTTAGGCCATGTTTTTGAAGATGGACCACCACCAACCGGTTTGCGGTATTGTATAAATGGGGTGGTGTTGGATTTTGAGAAGGCCAAGACTGCAGAAAAAAAGTACAATGAAGGCGATCAACAAAATAAGGAAACAAAAAAAGGGGAGTAATTGGCTGGTTATCAATTAACGCAAGTGTGCGAATCCATAGCGGTGGCTGGTATTTATCGGGGTGAAACAAGCATGAGGCCCTCAGGAATAGGGGTTTTGTTTATTCATTGTAAAATAATAAGCAAAAATCAAAATAACAGCAACCTTATATAGCGGGTTATTGTTATAAAAATATCGACTGTGGTTATTTAACCACCGGTCTATTTTTGCTTGTAATAATAGCGTGAAGGTGGCAGCCCTGTTAATCGGGGCTGCCTTTTTTGTGCGAAGTCTGATGTCGAAGGATTTCTGCGGTTTCGGGCCTCCAACGGAATTCTTCAGGCTTCTGGGGCTGGCAGGGTCTTCTGAATTAATTTATTTTCAGACTTCAACCTTTAACCTTCAGACCTCCGACCTCCGATTTCCGGCTTCTGACTTCCAACTTCCATTTATCTTTGCGCCATGAATAAAAGGAAGATAGTGTTACAACAGGTTACTGTTGAAGATTATGCGGCAGAGGGAAAGGCGCTTAGCAAAAAAGACGGTAAAGTGATCTTTATTGAAGGCGCCGTTCCGGGTGATGTGGTGGATGTTCAGTTATCAAAGAGTAAAAAAGAATGGGCCGAAGGAAAAGCCATACATTTTCATTCCTGGAGTGCGGACCGGGTTACCCCGTTCTGTGACCATTTTGGCGTTTGCGGCGGCTGCAAATGGCAAATGTTGCCTTATGAAAAACAATTACAATATAAACACAACGAAGTCTCCCAAAACCTGCGGCGCATAGGGAAAGTACAGTTACCACCCATTCAACCCATTATAGGTTGTACCGAAACGGCCCGGTACCGCAATAAGCTGGAGTTTACCTTCAGCAACCGCCGGTATTTATTGCCCCAGGAAATTGCGGCTGCAAAGGATATGGTTATTGATCAGGAGAATGCCCTTGGTTTTCATGTGCCCCGTTTGTTCGATAAAGTGATAGACATTACCACCTGCCATTTAATGGCAGAACCGGTAAATGCCATTAAAAACACCATTCGAAATTATGCCCGCCAACACAACCTGCCTTTTTACGATATCCGGTTTCATCAAGGCTGGCTGCGTACGTTGATCGTTCGGGTGGCCACTACTGGCGAAGTAATGGTGAATGTTTGTTTGGCTTATGACGATGAAGCAGAAAGAACCCGCTTATTCGACCATTTATTACAACAGGTTCCGGGTATTACAACATTATTATATACCATCAATCCTAAAAAGAACGATACTATATACGACCTGCAACCGCAGGCATATTTTGGAAAAGGATATATTATTGAAACCCTGTCTACGGCACCAGATGGAAAGAAATTGCAATTCAAGATCGGTCCCAAGTCATTTTTTCAAACCAATACCCGGCAGGCGGAGCGGTTGTACCAGGTTACCCGCGAGCTGGCTTGTTTAACCGGCCAGGAAACGGTATACGATCTGTATTGTGGAACGGGAAGCATCGGATTATTTGTAAGCGACAAAGCCAAAAAAATAATAGGTGTTGAAACGGTGCCGGAGGCCATAGTAGATGCCTACGAAAATGCAGCGCTCAACCATATTGAACATGCGCAGTTTTTTTCGGGTGATGTAATTGACGTTTGTACCAGTGAGTTTTTTCAGCAACATGGTCAACCCGATGTGGTCATTACCGATCCGCCCCGGGCCGGAATGCACGAAAAGCTGGTTCGTAAAATACTGGAAACTGCTGCCCCGCTGGTTGTATATGTTAGTTGC
>DASUVL010000104.1:0-2920 GCA_036379015.1 Niastella sp. | reverse complement strand
ACGCTTTTTCCCCTACCTTTGCAGCCCGAATTAATTTATTAAACAAAAACAGGTCAATGAACAATTACGAATTGATGGTGATTTTTACCCCTGTGCTGTCTGATGACGATTTCAAATCATCTCAGAAAAAATACACCGACTTTATCAAAAGTATTGGCGGTGAGATTGTGCACGAAAATCCCTGGGGACTAAAATCACTGGCGTATCCGATCCAGAAAAAGACCACTGGTCTGTACTGGGTAATGGAATACAAAGCGCCATCCAGCCTCAATGAGCAATTGAAGATTCAATTGCTTCGTGACGAGCATGTTCTCCGTCACATGTTCACTGTGCTCGATAAATACGCCGTCGAGTACAATGGTAAAAAGAGAAGTGGTGTACCTACAGGAACTGAAAAAGTAGAGTTATAGTTATGGCAAAAGCAAATGAAATCAAGTACCTGACCGCCATTAAAACCGAAAAGCCGCGTAAGAAATTTTGCCGCTTTAAGAAATATGGCATCAAGTATGTCGACTACAAAGACGCCGAGTTCCTGAAAAAATTCCTGAACGATCAAGGCAAATTATTACCTCGCCGTATTACCGGTAACTCTTTGAAGTACCAGCGTAAAGTAGCGCAGGCTGTAAAGAAAGCCCGTCAGATGGCTTTATTACCGTACGTAACTGACCTTTTAAAGTAGGAGGACACCATGGACATAATACTGATACAAGACGTAGATAATCTGGGTGCAGCCAATGAGGTAGTTAAAGTACGCAATGGCTATGCCCGTAATTTTCTTATTCCCCGCAAGTTTGCAGTAGAAGCCAGTCCTTCTAACCTCAAACAATTAGAGGAAAAAAGAAAACAAATTGAAAAGAAAGAGAAGAAGATGTTGTCTGCTATCAATGAAGTAATTGCCAAATTGAAAGAAGGCGCCCTGAAGATCGGAGCTAAATCCGGTACCAGTGGTAAGATCTTTGGTACAGTTACCTCATTACAACTTAGCCGCGCCATCCGCGAACAAAAAGGATATGAAATCGATCGCAAGAAGATTCATCTTCCTGATGAAGTAAAAGAACTGGGTGCTTATAAAGCAACTATCGATTTCGGCAACGGTCATTCAACCGAGCTTGATTTTGAAGTAGTATCTGAATAACAACATTCCAACTTCAATAAAAAAGCCTTTTTTGCCTTCTGGCAGGGAAGGCTTTTTAATTTCTGCTATATAGCAAAATTTAAGATATTTAAGGAACATGCATTTAAGAGACGCTCCTATGAAATATATTGAATTACCCTACCCCTTTCTAAGTACTTGTCTTAATTCACGTCAGTATTTTGTGCAAACCCGCCACCTTATTGTGTAAGAGATATTTTTTTCTTGTTTAAATCAAATTATTTCTCCTATCTTCATGTTTAGATTAATGTCTTAGTTCTCATGTTCTGCAGTGTCTTACCTGTTTTTCGGTTTCCTCAGTTCATTGTAGCAACTATTGCCATTATCCTTTTTTTCAGAACTCTAAAATTTTCGTTACAATGAACATTTATGTAGGGAACCTCTCCTGGCAAATGACCGATGAGGATTTAAGAACCCTGTTTGAGCAATACGGCTCAGTTACTTCTGCTAAAATCGTAAAAGACAAAACCAGCGGACGTAGCAAAGGTTTTGGATTCGTAGAAATGCCTGAGGACAGCGAGGCTCAAAACGCGCTGACCAGCTTATACGAGTCTGAAGTTTTAGGCCGTAAGATCATCGTCAACGAAGCTCAACCAAAACCACAAGGTGGTGGCGGCGGTGGTTTCAAAAAACGCAGCTTCGGCGGCGGCGGTGGCGGTGGTGGCTACAAAAAAGGTGGCTACAATCGCGGCGGCGGCGGTGGTGGATACAACCGGGATTATTAATACAATCAAAACGCACTAATATAAATCCTTCCGGAGTCCCGGAGGGATTTTTTTGTTTTATAACGAATAATTCCTGTAATCTGACAGAAGGACCTCACTGGATTACACGACCCTGTATCGCCAAAACTTCTGCCTCCGGAGCATGGCGGCCCATGCTTCAGGTATGTGATCAACGGTGAATATCAAATAACCCCTTCTTTGTTCCTGTAACAAACAATTGGCAGTAAACAACGGCATTCCAACTGGCAACAGTACGTTGTAACTTATCCCAACATGTGGAGTAATCCGGAACCTGAATCCTCCTGGCTGAAGCATCTAAGCTGAAACCTGCAACCTGCCCAACATGTCAGGCGCATAACCTGCCCCAATACGTCCGCGACACCCCACCCTCCCTGGCACACGCTTTTTATTTAATTTTCTTTTAATAGCAAATTAACGCCCAGTCAATATTTACAGTTGAACTTCAACGTAGGAAAATTGAGTACCGGAGGGCACACATGTGGATATTTCCCCACATATAAGACATTTTTATGCTTGCTGGAAGGTAAGGCACATCTTTTGCCTTTCAAAGCTGGTATTGTATACACGTTAAGACAGGCGCTATTTTCAGACTAATTCCTCCTCTGCTTTTACACTGTAAATAAAATAAACCGGAGAAATATGCTAACTGTAATTATACCAGTATTAAACGAAGAGAAAACGATTGAAAATGTCGTTCGCTTCTGCCAGCAATTTCCTCTGGTAACGGAGATCATTGTGGTAGATGATAAGTCGGAAGATAATACAGTCGCCGTTGCTACAGCAGCCGGCGCCCAGGTCATTATCAGCCAGGTGCGGGGGAAAGGCATTTCCATGAAAGATGGTATTGCCAAAGCCACCAATGAACTGATCATTTTTTTAGATGGCGATATCGATCCTTATCCGGAAGGTACCATTACCAACCTGGCCACTCCCCTGCTTACCGACGAGGCTGACTTTGTAAAAGGCAGTTTTGCACGTAATGCCGGTCGCGTAACAGAACTGGTAGCCAAACCATTATTAA
>DASUVL010000103.1:0-8168 GCA_036379015.1 Niastella sp. | reverse complement strand
ATGCCTATTAGTGAATATGTTTGTTGGGATTTCATTTTGTAGTTGATTGTTCAGCCACCGGGCTGATGATAATGTTTTTGTTTTGTGGAAATTTAGCCCAGTACCATTCGCGGTAGCAAAAGTTCAGGTTGGCTTTTTTGTGCGGCATTTCTATCACCTTTTCTATTTTAAAACCAACATGCAGCTTATTCATCAGGGATGCCATGGAATCAACCGAACCTTCGCCCACCATTTTACCTACTTCCGGTTGCGCAAATACGTAATCGACCATACATTGGGTAGAAGGCGAGACGTATTTCTTTTTGGGATCAACCGAAGCGATGTACTGGTGCGTGCCGTAATCGGTGGGCAGCACATCATAATATTCGCCTACGAGGTCACGAATGGCCCAATACACTTCAAAGTAGAAAGAAGGTTCGCCATTGGCGAAGCCAATATAAGCGTACAACATATCGCTGGGCAGCAGCGTGCGGTAATAGGTTTCCAGTTTACTGATGGGCCAGTTCATTTGCCATATTTTAATAGCATGCTCCCGGTGAAACCATTCGTGCAGCATTTCCAAATCACGGTCAACGTCAATGGGTCGCATGCTTATGGTCACCTCTTCCTTGGGAAAGTACCGGCTGTAAAAGAGCTCTTTTGAGGATGGGTTGATCAGTGTATTGCTAAAGAAATATTTATTCAATGGATTGTAATACGTGCGATACACCGCCGGATTTGTCCGTGGCGCACTGGCTTCATCCATATTGTTGATGCTGGTAAGCAGGTTGCCTTTGGTGTTTAGCCTGGGACTGGTCAGCAAATGATTCACTAACCCGGTGGTATCTGTGTCCTTCAGCGATGATAACAATTCGTAGACCATACGTAGCAGGGTCACTTCATCGGCCAGGTTGTTTTTTCCCAGGGCATTCACCAATCCAAACAGGTTGTTGGAGATCAGGTAATGATCCCAATACCGGTACATGCGTTCTTCAGGAATGAACGACCGGCTGTTGCTGCCAAAATCAGGGATCACCTGTAACAGCTCATTCACCTTGCCATCGCGGAAAAAGAAACCCTGGTTATCTCGGAAATATATTTTGACGGGAAAACCATTGTCATCCATTTCAAGCAGGATATTCTGCTGGTGGTATTCACTACCAAGCCCAAATTCATTGAAAATGCCTATCAATGGCTTTACACAAACGTTGAGGTATTTCGTAAACCAATCGAGGGTCGTTTCCTGTATGGATTTATCGCTGCATTTGGCTGCCTGCCGGATAATATTAACGATACGCGGCGTATGGCCCGCAATACCATCCTGACACAGTGCTGCTACCAGCGATACATTTTTTTGCGCCTGCTGTTTGTTAAAAACATTTTTTCGAACGCTGGTGGTGAACCCGCCTATCACTTCGCCATTCCAGGTAACCATGATATAGGCGGGATCGGTAATAAATTCCACTTCGGGATATTGTTGTTGCAAGGCGCTGCCCCAACTTGTTTTCATCAACCGTGCTGCATCATGGCCGCGATACAATTCATGCGGATAATTTACCCGGTATGAGTTGGTGATCTTTACATGCAACGACAACTTATACATCCAGTCGCTTTGTTCATTGTATACGGTGCGAACAGACGAAGTGGGAGCGTAGGCAGCGCCGGTTTCACCCAGGTTGTATAACAATCCCTTTGTCTGCATTTCCTGCACGGCCGGCTGTTGTAATAAATAGCGGGCTTCCCAGGGGTGCGCAGGTACGAGCTTATAATCATAATATTCCCGGATAATTGATTTGATCGACTCCGCAGATTCACTGGCCAGCAATTCCTGTTTCAACAGATCGCATGGCCCGGTAGCTTCCGTACTTTTTTCGATCACATATTCGGGATGAATTAAAAAATAATGTAAAGGAAAACGGGCCTGCGTCTCGGGAGAATATCGCAAAAGATCGTCTGTGGTGAAACCTTCCCTTGTTTTTGTCAGCGGATGCATGCTATGCCCCAGCAACAACGATTGCTCGGCTTCTATAAAACTTTGTTGCGCATTGTTAATAGCAGGTTGGGTTGATTCGAACCTGTCGAGAAAGATGCCCAGGTTGTCGATGCTGTTTTGCATCAGGTATGCAGTGCGGGTAGCTTCCGCATCGGGATACACAGATCGGGCATATTGCGTAACCAGTTCCAGAAAACGGAACGGATCTATTTCGCTGATGGCATTGGTGGCCAGCTCTTTTTCCGCAACCGGAAAATAAAAACTATGGATACCGGTTTCAGAATAATATTGCAAAGGAACATATACTTCCGATCCTATAGACGTGAAATCAATACGCACATGCAGCTTATGCCCGGTGTGTTGAAACCAGTCGGCCAGCGCTTCATCATATTTGGGAATGCCCTGGTACCGGCTCCAGTTGCTGAACTCCCGGCAAAAGCTGTTGATGAGCGCCGTATAATTAATTTGTTCCGCTGTTTGCCGGTGTGTGGCGGCGTTGCTCATAATCTTTTCCATGCTTCTTAATGATTGTTAAAATGTTTTGGATGTGTTTAATGGTAGTGAGCGGATTCAGGATGGTGAATTTCAGGTAGAACCGTCCGTTCACTTTGGTGCTGGCAACCAGTACTTCACCGTTGAAGAACATCGTTTGTTTTATATGCAGGTTCATGGCGCATATATCAATATCATTGATGTGGTTTGGCTGGTACCGGAACACCAGCACGCCGAGATCGGAATGGCTTAACAATTCAAAATGACCTGATCCTTCGATCAGGCAGGCTGCCTGTTCGGTCGTTTCAATGATCCTGTCGGTATAATGTCCCAGTTTTTGTTTACCCATTAATCGCAACGTGAACCACAATTTCAGCGCATCGAAACGGCGGGTACTTTGGGTGATCGATTTATTGATCTGCGCCGGCAGCTCATCGTAATCCTGTTCTTTGGGGTTCAGGTAATCTGCATGGTGCTTGATGATGTTGAGATGAAATTTATTTTTAACCAGAAAAGCGCTGCTGCTGATCGGTTGAAAGAAAGATTTGTGATAATCCACCGTTACCGAATCGGCCAGCTCGATACCATTCAGCAGGTGCCGGTATTTTTCCGACAACAATAAACCGCAACCATAAGCCGCGTCTACATGAAACCACATATTGTATCGTTTGGCAATATGGGCCATATGGTGCAAAGGATCAATGTTCCCAAAATCGGTAGTACCTGCAGTGCCAATGATAGCGATAGGAATATTACCTTGTTCAATCTCCTGAAGAACGGCCTGTTCCAGTTGCCGCGCATCGAGGCGGAAGCGGTCGTCGGTGCCGATCTTTATGATCGACTGTTCACCAAGGCCCATTAGCGAGGCATTTTTATGATTGCTGAAATGCGCCTTTTCCGACACAAAGATCCTGAACCTGTTTGCATTGGCCGGATGCCCCTGTAATTTGATATTGTGCTGTAAGTAGGTCAGTGCGTAATAGTCGCGGGCCAGTAACAGGCCCATCAGGTTGCTTTGCGAACCACCGCCGGTGAAAACCCCATCGCATTGATCGTTGTACCCGATCTGTTGACCGGTCCAGTCAATTAACCGGCGTTCAATGAACGTACCGCCGGCGCTTTGGTCGTAGGTGTCCTGTGAGGAGTTAATAGCGCTGATGATCACTTCGGCAGCCAGTGCCGGTATTACCACCGGGCAATTAAGGTGAGCAATGTATTGCGGCAGGTGAAAGGCGGTGGCGTGTTTTATATATAACGCATTTACCTCGTCAAAAAGGCTTTTATAATCAGGTAGCGGGGTATCCAGGCTGATGTTTTCAAAGTCAGTCAATAAGGTGGCCGGCTTTATCCCGCTGAACGGTTTCCTGGTATGTTTTAAAAAGCCCGAGATCTGTTCGGCTGCCGCCCTGATGGCCAGCCGGTATTCGGTTTCAGTTGCTTCATGAAAAATATCGATACAGGTATTGTCGTCGATTTCGTTCTCCGGCAGCTCTGTGGCATATATAGAGATCAAGGTTTGTTTTTCCATTGTGTGAACAGTTATTTGTTTGATGGATCGTTTTGAAAAAGCTTTCCATAATGCTCTTCCATAATAAAGTAGGGGTCATCGGTGTGTGTTACCGACCTGATATTGATCAGACTGGTTTTGCTCATCATGCGCAACATGAGCCTGCGTTCACATTTAACCAGTTGTCCGTTCTCATTACGATAACCGGCAACAAATGAATTGCGGCCGTGGGCGCACAAGTGGTTGTTTACAAAAATGAGATCGCCTGATTCGGGAATAAAATCATTGTAGATCAGATGCTTTGCTTCGTCCCAGAAACGCACGAGGTTATGCATGGCTTCAGGTGTTTGTCCGGCTTTTTCATTATAGATCTGCTCCGCCGCATCAAACCGGATGAACGGGCTTTTTCGATTGCCATATAATATAGAAGTGCTTACTTCTGCTGAGGCATTTTCATCCACTGCGTAGTTGGCATCTTTCGGACATTTATAAATGGGTTTGAACAGTTCTTCCATAATGTCATTCGTATCGCCGTGCGACCGGATGGAGTATAAGGTAGAAGGGACCTGTTCTTCATTACGTAGGAAAAGAAAACTCAGGTAATCGGCCTGGTTAAATAGAAAAGCATCTTCGGTATGAACAAACAGATCGGTCCTGGAGCCGGAACCGGTTTGCGTGTGACTCATTTTCTCATCAGGTATAACGGCATGCAGTATACCGCCGCCTTTACGCTGGGCATAGTATTGAACCGGTTTGGAAGGTATGGCGCCGTGCAGCAGAGAGCAGATGAAACCATATTTGATCAACTTGCTGTAATCGGTTTCTTTCCACGAGGGTGGGGTAGGACCCAGCGCATCGTGATCAACTTCTGTGAGACCTCTTAATACCAGCGCGCCATACTGACTGCGTGAGAAATCAGTGCCAAAGCGGCTTAAGAGACCTGCAATGCGTTCCGGCAATAGTTGGAAAGCATTCAGGTGCAATGCGGAAATATAATCGGGGTGCTCGTAATGACCAAAAGCCCGCATGAGTATATTGGCCACATTTGAAATGCCTGTTCGCTCTTTCGGTGTAACGTCAATGATCAGCGGACTCATAGGTGGTGGTAATACGCCCGGACCTGTAATGTGCGCCGGCGCAGTAACGTGTTGCCGGGCAATTGCGGTAATAGCTTCCATGTTTGTAGGACTTTTAATAGTTAATGGTTTTATATTTAATAGTAACGCTGAACACTGAATGCTCAACGTTTAATGAAAACGAATAATGTGCAACCTTTGCATACAGGCAAAAGCATCCCTGTACGCTGCAAAGCATACTTTGCAGCATAAGTATCCTGTTCGCCGTATTTGCCTTCGTGTACATCGTTTACAGGCATATATATCCCTGTACGCTGTACCGTTAGGCTTTTAGCGTGTTGTGTTTAGTGGTTACAATAAATTTTAACAGTGAAATCAGACAAACCAATGCTTGTTATGTTATTGGAGTATGTATGCCAATAATATAACACAGCGGTGTGATACTTTTCAATAAAACCGGATTATGATTGGAAGGAGAAGTAAAATGCGTACGCAATATAAATACTAAATCGGTTACTCGATTACGCGATGAGGAAATTGTTTGTCACTTTACAGAAAGGTTACAATGAGATTACAAAAGAAACTAGACCTGTAAGATTCGTCATCGGGTCTTGAATAATTTGTGAAATCCAGCGAACCTGGCAGGTCGATCTTGATTGATATATACGACCTGTTCCCGACAAGTCGGGAGACTAAGCTTACTGCTTGGTTAAGACTCTGTTGTCCACCTTACAGGTCTGCTAATAAAAAAAAACGGCCCGGGAATTAACCCGAACCGTTGTTGATATATCACATGGAAAAAAAGAGACTAGAATTTTATAGTAACGTTTGCGGTGAAGCTGCGCGGCATTTGCGGACTTAATACGCCCTGACCTACGAAATATTCTTCATTCGTAGCGTTATCAATCTTTACACCCAGGCGGTACCAGCGGGCGTCGTAGAAAATGGTACCATTTAATAATGTATAAGAAGGTAACGTGAATATACCGGTAAGGGAAGAATTGGCGGTAAGGTGTTTGTCAACATAGTTGCCACCTGCACCAAAACCCAATCCTTTTGCTTTTCCATTTAATAATGTATAACTGATCCAGGCATTGGCCAGGTTACGTGGGCCGGCAAATGCAGGACGTCTTCCGTCAATGGCTGCTGTTGCCTTTGTTAATTTGCTGTCGTTATAGCTATAACCCGCTAAGATGTTCAACCCATCGACAGGGCTCGCCTGTACTTCCAATTCAAATCCCTTACTGGATTGGGTGCCATCCTGAACGTTGATGTTGTAGGTTTTGTTATCTATTATAGTTGGCTCAACACGGACCATATTGGTTGCTTTAATGTCGTAATAGCTGGCCGTGATGTTGAGTTTGTTCTTCAACAGATCAACCTTTACGCCACCTTCAAACTGATCGGCATGCTGCGGTTCCATTACGCCCGATATTATGCCGTTTGGTGTTGTTGGCTGAACAACGGGTTGCAGATAAATAAAGCCATTCATGTAGTTGGTAAACAGGGAAACTTTATTCTTCACCAGCTGGTATACCAGGCCGTATTTATGCGAAAATGTTGACTGGTTAAATTTGGTATCTTTTACAGTGGTATCTGCTAAATGATTGCGGGTGCCTTTGCTGTCAAAACCATCAACACGCAAGCTCACCATGGCAATTAAATGATCAGTTATGTTCACTACATCTGAAACATAAGCGCTGTACATTTCAGTAGTGGTATGGTTGCGGGTAGCTGCATCCGTAGAAGCCGCTATTTTCTGATCAACTGCATACCGGGAAATTTTTCCATAATTCTTATCCAGGATATCAGTACCATTCACAAAGTCAAAAACAATATAGGGCGAGTTGTCATTGTTCACTTTTGTTCTAACGTAATCAAGTCCCACCAGCAGGCGGTGTTTGATGGCGCCGGTGGTGAAGTGACCGGTAAAGTTCTGCTGAATATCCAGTGCGGTGTTGATGGTGTTCTGGAGGGTGATGTTACGCTCCAGGGAGTCATCCGTATTTTTTCTTATGAATTCGTATTGGTAGTAACCTTCAGATTTACGTGTATTGCTGCTGATAATGGTTTGGGACGTCCAGTTATTGCTTATTTTATAGGTAGCAATGGCCCGCATGTTGGTTGTGGGTGTTTTCATGGTGAGGTCGTTGGTAGTATAAGACCGTTTCCAGTTAAAACCTAACTCATCAGGCGTATGGGCAATGAATTGCCGGGTGCGGTTCAGGAAAACTACGGAGGGACTGGTCATTTCTGCATTATAAAACTCCGCATTCAGGTTTATTTTGAGTTTAGCGTTGGCGCGGATCTCAAAGGCCGGCGCAATCAACAGCGATTTTCTGAAACCGGCATCCTGAAAGCTTTGCTGGTTTTGGTAAGCGGCGTTCAGGCGGAACAGTACGTTTCCTTCTTTATTAACCGGACCATAAATATCAGCAGTTACGCGGTTGAGATTATAACTACCCGTACTGTATGAGATCTCTCCGCCCAATGTATCGATGGGTTTCTTGGAAATAATATTGATCAAACCACCTAAAGAGGTAACAGCCCCACCATATAAAGTAGTAGAAGGGCCTTTCAGTATTTCAATTTTTTCTACATTGATGGGATCCATTTCGCCATTGGTTTGTCCTGGAACGCCATCGATCATGGACGCTTCGGTACGAAAACCGCGCAAAATATAATAAGTGGCCCCATCGCTATTGATACCCCGGTTGCCCTGAATTTTGTAAAGACCGGGTGTATTCTTTAGAATATTTCCAAAATCGGTAATGATCTGTTCTTTGATCAGGTCTTTTGAAAGGGACGTATATACCTGGGAATTTTCCAAACGAGCCAATGGCATTTTGGCCACAGTTTCACTGCCATCGCCCATTGGTTTGTTTCTGCCGGCTGCGATTATCACTTCCTGCAGCGTAGCGTGATTTTCGGTCAGTACAAAATCAGTTACGATGATCTCGCCTTCGTTAATGGAAATGGTTTTATCAACGGGTTTTAATCCAACGGCGGTAACACGGATGGTATAGCTGCCGGGTTTAATGCCGGTCAGTTTGTATTCGCCCTGTTGGTTGGTGGCGGTTGCTGCTTTTTTATTGGCGAGCCCAACCGTAATACCTTCTGC
>DASUVL010000102.1:0-3373 GCA_036379015.1 Niastella sp. | reverse complement strand
ATGGAAAAAAACTGTACGTAAACAAATGGGCCCCTGATATCAATACAGCAGGCACCTGGGTATTCGATATTAAATCTAATGGAACGTTGGCTAATATGCGGAAGTTTGTAGATATGGGCGGCGATGGTATGTCGATGGATGAACGGGGGAATATTTATATAAGCAACTCATACGGAGTAACCGCTTTTAATCCAAAGGGTACCAGGATCTTCAATGTTCCTACAGGCGGCGGTGCTACCAACAATGTTTTTGGGGGTAATAATAATAAGACGTTATTTATTACAGGACCAGTGGACAAGTTCACTGCGTTAAAGATGAATGTAAAAGGTGTTGAAAAGTTTTAAATTTGGAGGAAAAGGAGTCAAGCGTTAAAAGGGCGGCCATCGAGCTGCCCTTTTGCTAAGTGTGCCCGGCATGATCACTCATTTGCACCATTTCATACCCTATATTGAACCAATCTGATACCATGGTGCAACCGGTGTAGTTATAGCTTTACAATATACGATTAACGCTTATTTTGTTTATAAAGCAACGATTGTTACGCCCCGGTTTCTGAACCCTTCCCGTTATGGGGGTAGCTGTTTCGAGCAACCCACCATGTGATATACCTGTGTCTTTTATGTTCCACATGATGTCATCCAGACAATAATAAATAGTGAACTTTGGTTTGCTGTGGCATAACATTTGATTCGGGGGATTCTTCATTCTTAACATTATAGTTTGGCTGCGCACAGGCGCTGGTGAGTTGCCGGTGAAAGTTCGCTTAATTCAATATCACTAATAAAACACGTACAGATGAAACAACGTTACCCTAAAAAGTTTTTGCTGCTCTTGCTGTTGTACATTATTTCAACAGAGGCTATTGCTCAAACTTATGCATGGAAAAATGTAAAGATCGGCGCTGGTGGTTTTGTATCGGGCCTTGTTTTTAATCCGGCGCAAAGTAACCAGCTCTATGCCCGAACCGATGTAGGCGGTGCTTACCGGTGGGATGCAGCAACTACTTCGTGGACGCCGCTTACAGATTTCCTGGGGCAGGATGATGAAAACTATTCAGGCGTAATAAGCCTTGCTACCGACCCCAATGATGTGAATAGGGTATATATGGCTACCGGGTTATACACTCAATCATGGGCAGGTAACGGTGCGGTGTTCTCTTCAACTGACAAAGGAAATACCTGGACAAAACATGACCTTACTTTTAAATTGGGCGGTAATGAAGATGGCCGCAATAGTGGTGAACGGTTGGCTGTAGACCCTAATAAAGGAAATATATTATTTCTTGGTTCCAGTAAAAACGGTTTATGGCAAAGCACCGATCATGGCAGTAGCTGGAGCCAGGTAAGCAGTTTCCCGGTATCAACATTCAGTGGCGCCGGCGTGTCATTTGTATTGTTCGATAAAAGCACCGGTACAGCAGGCAATGCTACACAAACTATATATGTAGGCATCATGCAAACAGGTAGCGCCAACCTGTATAAAAGTACTGACGGCGGCGTTAGCTGGAGCGTTGTTTCAGGCGCAATTACAAACCTGATGCCGATGCAGGGCGTATTGTCTTCGAATGGTAATATGTATATTACTTATTCCGATGCGGCCGGACCGAATAATATTTCTACCGGAGCTGTTTATAAATTAAATACATCTACCGGCGTGTTGACATCATTAACACTTCCTTCAGGACAAGGTGGTTATGCCGGGGTACATGTTGATGCCAATGCACCTAACACCATACTGGTAAGTACCATCGACCGCTGGTGGCCACGCGATGAGATCTTTCGCAGTACCGATGGCGGTAGTACCTGGACGGCCCTGTTGGGCTCAGCCACCTGGGACCATACTTCCGCTCCTTATACAACCGGACATACCGCGCATTGGATAGCAGATGTGGAGATAGATCCCTTTGACAGCAAGAAAGCGTGGTTTGTTACCGGTTATGGCGTATATCAAACAGCCGATCTTACCGCTTCACCAGTTACCTGGACTTTTCAGAATAACGGTCTGGAAGAAATAGTAGCTACCTCCCTGGTAAGCCCTGCATCGGGTGTTCCGTTATTAAGTGCAGTAGGCGACCAGGATGGCTTCAGGCATGTGAACCTCGATGTTTCGCCGGCTGCCGGAAAGTATAATCCCTCCTATGGTACCCACACCGGCATCGATGTGGGCGCCACCAATAGTAATTATGTAGTAAGAGTATATAACAACAGCAGCGGCAACTATGGATCTTATTCAACCGACCAGGGAATTACCTGGACGATGTTCGGCAGCTATCCTGCTGGCACAACCGGAGGCGGTTCTGTCGCCGTTTCGGCGAATGGTAGCCGCATCGTGTGGTCACCCAATGGCGCTTCGGCGGTTTATTATTCCGGTAATAATGGCGCCACCTGGACGGCTTCAACAGGTATCAGCAGCGGCCAGGTGGTTATTGCAGATGCCGTAAACAGTAATAAGTTCTATGGGTATAACGCTTTGTCTGGCGTAATGCTCGTAAGTACCGACGGCGGTGCTACTTTTTCAAATGCCGCTACCGGTTTGCCAACGCTTCAAAGCTGGGAATTGGGGATGGGGCAGTTGAGCACCGTTTTTGGTATAGAAGGCGATGTATGGTTTACCAGCGGTAACAATGGTTTATATCATTCTGTAAACAGCGGAGCTTCGTTTAGCAAAGTAAGCGGTATAAACGTTGCTTATAAAGTAGCATTCGGCAAAGCTGCAAATACCGCACCCTATCCCGCCATTTATATTCAGGGGCGTGTTAGCGGGGTGTATGGCTTTTTCCGCTCTATCGATGGCGGATCAACCTGGGTACGGATCAATGATAATGCGCATAACTTCTTAGGTATTCGTGCTTTTTCCGCAGATCCCAAAGTATTCGGACAGGTTTACCTGGGCACCAGTGGTCGCGGCCTGGTTTATGGAACTGATCTGTCGGTACTGCCGGTACTATTTACCCGTGTATCTGTATCGCAACGGCCGGTATCACAAAAAGTATATGCAGATGTGAAGTGGCAGGCAGCTGCTGAAGACGCTACCACCGGGTATGTAGTGGAAAGAAGCCTGGATGCGGTGCATTGGGAGGAAGTGTATCGTACCACTGCAAACGGGCTGAATGATTATACATACAGTGACGATGTTACCGCATTAAGTGGTAATATCCGTTATCGTATCAGGGAAATTAATAAGAGCGGCTATGGAAGCTATAGTGCTATAGTAAGTCTGCGGTTGTCAAATATCACCCGTACTACAGTTACTGTAAGGCCTAATCCGGTCATAAACAATGTTATTAATTTGCATATGAGCAGTGAGGCAAAACAACATGTAGTAGTGCGACTGACTGACCTGCATGGACGAACGCTTTATACAAGCGCTATGG
>DASUVL010000101.1:0-2233 GCA_036379015.1 Niastella sp. | reverse complement strand
AATGGATATTGGGGTAATAATACCAGGGCGGCAGGTGTTTGAATTAATCCGCCACCACCTGCAATGGCATCAGTAAATCCTGCCAGAAAAGCTACTAAACAAAGTAAATATATTTCCATGGGGTTGTTTTAGATCGTGAATGGTCAATGGTCAATGGTCAATGTGTGCCCGCCATGGGGGCTGAATCATGAACCCGCCTCAACTTCTTAATTTTTTATTCTTAATTTCTACCTTCACTTCTATATTCAACATCGGATATTCAATATTCAATATTCATTATTTCTTCTTCCCTTTTTCATTTCTCATTCTTAATTTTTTATTCTTAATTTCCTTATCTCTTTCCTCCCAACACGCCCATAAACTGTTTCCAGGGTCCTACGGTTTCAGCATATTGTTTTGCCATAACGCGGCTGAGCTGGTGAAGATGCGTAAGATCATGTACCACCCAGGAAGCTAATAAATGGCGCAAAGTTACAGGCCCCAGCGCGGGATGAATACCTGTTCGATCCAGCACTTCATCCGTTATCTCAAGCGCTTTTAATTGAGCCAGATTTTCTTTTCGTAAAACTTTAAACTCATCCAGTAACTGGCTCATCGTCTTGCCCTTGCCTTCTTTAATATGTCCTTCCATATCAAAGGGTACAAACTCCTTGCTTCCCTCGCCCAATATGATCTGTACACGGGGGATCCAATCTGTTTTTTCACCATGTATCAAATGAGCGACAATATCGAAAGGCGTCCATGTATCGCCGCCTTCATTACTATGCACCCATTCATCTGCCAGTCCGTATAACAGCGTTTCAACCACCTGGGGCGTTCTTTCCAGCACCGGCAGTGCTTTTTCTATCTCAAATTGCATACAGGTATGATTTAAAAGGCAAAATTAAGGGAGTGGGGTGAAAGGTTGCAGGTTATAAGGTTTATATTGAAAACAGGCCATTTTGCCAATGCCCTCTTGTTGCCTGCGTTAAAAAACGGTTCCACAATACCCTGTTGTCGCCTGCAGGCAAAAAGAACCGGGGAAATGAACCTGTGAGCGATCCATTTCCCCGGCCATATTATACCTGGTTAAGCAACCCGATTTTTTAACTGGCAGTTAGGGAAATATGATAACTATGACCCGAAATAACAGTCCAGTAATAAACGGCATATATACCCGTGTCCTGGAAAAATAATTCCTCATGGGTTGTATTATCTTCAATTAAAACTGTGAACCATCCCCAAATTGGCGGCACATCAATTTCAAATGTTACGGTCTTTCCAGGTGCAATTGTGTAAAATGATTGACCACCTTCCACCCCGTTAAATACTTCATTGGAGCCAATAAACAGTTTACAACTATTAACGGTCGAATTTGTAGCAAAATCACGGGAGAAACTTAAGGCAGCATCGGTCAATGATGCTTTTCGGGTTGTTAGCTTATTACCATTCACCCATGGATTAACCCAGGCAGTATGCTGCCACTTCGAACGAAAGAACCGGGGTGCATTACCCGCTTTACTTTCATTTTTTGCAATAGTGTTGGTGGTGGTGAATGTTGAATGGCCGGGTGTGGTAAATCCTTGTGTAAGGCATGCAAATAACAGAATAACAGAAGTTACAGTTAGTATTTTTTTCATAAGTAAAATTTAATTGTTGATTGAATAGATAATCCTGAAAGAATTACTTTCATCACCAGGCTTAATTACCTGCATACTAACTGGTAATTACATGAACAATATAGGTGTGATCTGCAACGACAGTCCAACTAAAAAATCTGTACCAATCCTCATTGTTATCATATAACAGCTCCTGTCCGGTGGTCTCATCACGAATATAAATTACATAAGATCCATAAACAGGATGAACCTCTGCCTCAAGCGACACAGTACTGCCAGCCGAAGCACTATAATCATCACCATTACTTGTTGAACCGGAAGCAACTGCATCAAAAACGATTGATCCATTTACTCCTAATTTGAATTTAGCAAGGTGTGATAAATCGTATGTTACAAAATCAAGCGCGATAGTAGCATTCGATAAAGTCTTTTTTTGTGTATTTAAGGTGTTTACATGCACCCATGGATTTACCCAGGCTGAATGTTGCCATTTAGCGCTGTTGGCAACAGTAGCATTACCGCCTGAAATATTATTTTTTAAGTTGGGAGCGATAGTAAATCCCTGCGTGAGGCAGGCACAAAGAATAACTACAATTACGGTGAGTAATTTTTTCATAAAATAAAGTTTACATGGT
>DASUVL010000100.1:0-11548 GCA_036379015.1 Niastella sp. | reverse complement strand
AGCTGCTTCACCTTTTGCAACCAGCTATTTAAGGAACAGGCGTTTATTGCGATACTTTACAGGAAACGCCTGTTTATTTATGCATCTTTTCGTCTGGCTTCATTGACCTTGATAGTACGATTGTCAAGATTTAGCCCATTTAATTCGCGAATAGCTTTTTCAGCTGCTTTTGTATCCTTCATTTCAACAAAAGCAAATCCACGACTGCGGTTGGTAACTTTATCCATAACAATATTAACGGAAGCAACGTCGCCATACTGGGAAAAATGCTTTTTCAAATCTTCGCTCTGTACACTGAAGCCTAAATTAGATACGTAAATGTTCATTTTTAAATATTTGCCAATGAAAAATGATCTGAGGAGAAAAGCAGGAGGTAAAAGAAAACTAACCAATAGAAAACATTCTATTACAAAGTGCTGATGAACTCAAATGAATACTTATTAAAGATACAATCAATTTCTGGTCTTTGGTGTTTTATTTATATCGGAGAGCACCAATGCTATAATGACTGGCATTTCAACCTTACTTTGTTATTGATTGTAACGTAAATTTTGCCATTTCTACATTAGCTGTAGTTGCATCCTTAGAAAAAATAAGATTGCCCAATAACGTGATGGCTTCTTCTTTTTTTCCGCTTTCACTCAAAATAATAGCCTTATTGATCAACAAAATACCTTTGGTTTCAGCATCCGGATTATTTGAAAGCCCTTGCGCTATGGCCTTTTCTTTTTCCTCTTTATTGTTTGATAACAAAGCCAGTTCTTTCCAGGCGGGTGCAAATGCAGGCGTTTTTTCAATGATTGCTTTCGTAAGCTGCAATTTCCTGCTACTGTCGCCGGCCCATTCTATTTGCGAATACACTGTATAGAGCCCTTGCGGAAATTTTCCTGCCTTTTCCCCTTCCAGGGAATATAAAGCGGTCTTTGCCGTAAAAAAGCCTTTAGGTTCTAATTCATCCGTTTTCTTATAGTAATCCAATGCCTTGTCAAAATCCTGTTTCAATAAATAGGTGAAGGCAAGATCGTATACCGGATACGCCCAATCTGGTTGAATTTGTATCGCTTGCTCCAGTTTAGCAATTGCCAAATCATAATTTCCTGACTGTCCCAATTTTCTTGCTTCTTCATGCAGACTTTTAGCTTTCGGATCAATACTTTTGTTACTCACCCCTTCATACTTTACTTCTCCAGTAAAATTTGCAAGATCATCCTTCGACAACACATTACCTGCACTATCCTTGAAGATTATATTTACCTGCTCAGGCTGTACCTTCTTATTGTTTGTCTCATTGTTTGTTTGGCAAGCGGATAAACTTATTAATGTTAAACCGAAAATACCTGCTATTAATTTCATGTTGCCAAAATAGAACTAAAATCAGAAAGTGCAAAGGATCTACCCCACACTTCCCCTACTCCCCCTTCATCCACGCCACTTTTTGCACAGCGTTGTGCTGCGCCGACAAGATCGCTCCATATAATTCCGGTCGCCTGGCGTTTTTATACCGGTAACCACCAGACTGTAAAAGTTTCTGTGGAGTAAGCGTAGCCATGGCAATATCATTACCCAATTGCCTGCATTCAGCTATTACATCACCGAAAGGATCTATGATCATGGAACAGCCATTCTTCAACTGGTCATCATCCATGCCTATCGGATTTGCAAAGACGACATAAACGCCATTATCGTAGGCTCGTGCAGGCAACCATTTCATCAACCAGCTTCTACCTTTTAACCCGTCAAACTCTGCCCGTAAAGTTGTGGGATCTTCGTCTCTTGCTGTCCATAAAGCCGGATCAACAAAGCCTGCACCTGGCCTTGGTGACGGCGTGCACATGGTCACGTGTGGCATAAAAATGATATCCGCGCCTAATAATGCAGTAGCCCGCACATTTTCAATAATGTTGTTATCATAACAGATCAGGATGCCGCATTTCCATCCCAGCAGATCGAAGACCACATAGGAATCACCAGGTGTAAGATGCGGATTGATAAAAGGATGCAACTTGCGGTACTTAGCCAGCAGTCCGCTTTTATCTACACACACATATGCTTTGTACAATGTGCCATCAGGGGTCTTTTCAAACAACCCGGCCAGTATTACAATATCCAGCTCTCTGGCGATTGTTACTAATTCCTGTACACTTTCTCCTTCAGGGATCAATTCTGCCACTGCCGTCAATTGCGCTTTATCTAAATGCCTGGCAAAAGAATAACCGGTAATAGAACACTCATGAAAAGCGATCGCCTGTGCACCCTGCACTTTTGCCTGTGCAGCCAGGGCGCGGATAACGCCCAGGTTATACGCCTTATCATTATTTCGATTTTCGAACTGTGCCGTAGCAATTTTTATCGGTTGCATAGTAATGCAAAAGTAGGCGTAGCTACTTGTGGCAGATTGTATAAAACCGACATAGTTATAATACTAGGAAATTTACCGCAAGCGGCCGTGCCTGTGCCTGATATTGATGCGGCGTTATACCAGTGTATTTTTTAAATTCCTTTATAAAATGCGCCTGATCAAAATAACCGCTTTCATAGGCAATCCCAGTTAGTTGGCGCCCTGCTTTCACCTGTTGCATTCTTTTGGCACTTATATTCAACCTAACGATATCGGAGAATCGTTTGGGTGTAATACCAATATGTAGTTTGAATTTTCTTTCGAGGGTTCGTTCTGTCACCGACAGGGTTTGTAGTAAGGATTCAACGGTTAACATACCTTCGTGCATCAGGATCTGTTGTACCGCCTGAACAATCATTGGGTCCGGAGATATACTATGATCAATTTGCCGAAGCAGGAAATCATTCAACATCCTGATCTGTTCAGGTAGCTGTTTTTCTTTCAATAACGCATGAGCTATGTTATTGATACGAGCGCTTAATACATCTGACGCGGGAAAAAAGCAATTATACCATTCCATAGCCGGCACACCCCACAAATGGTAAGCTCCATATGGTTGCAGCACAACAACAATCCAATTGATACGACCTGTGAAAGAAAGATCATGAAATGTTTTCACCTGTCCGTATAACCAACTGGAATGTACAGCTAAACTATCCCCTTCTCTACACAACGCCGCATTATCCAGGTTAAAAACCAATCCGGTATTACCATCTGCAAATAAACGATGTATGCTGTGAGCCGGCTGCAATCCATCCAGTATCAGGTAATGCCTGACAAGGTGTGCTAAAGCTGGATGTGGCCTGATCTGCATGACATGGAATGATTAGTAATGCAAGATAGTTACTCTATAATTACATCCTTCGAGGTGGAAACAATTTTCTTGTATGGATCCTGCATAAACAGTTTTAAAAAATCTACGCCATCCACATAAAAAGATGGACAATGACCCTGGTTATGAACAATCAAAAGCTGACTATTGGGCATATATCGTTTAATCAACCTGTTGTAAAAAGGTCTGCACCAGGGATCTGCATCACCTGCAGCTATAAAGGCCGGAATATTGGAATATACGGGCATTTTGGCGGTGGCAGGTTCCGGCTTTACCTTCCAGCAATCGCATATATCATGGTTCACATTGTTAAAAGCAAATCGTGCCAGCCAGGGAATTATCGTATCCTGTTTTTTTACAAGTCCCTTGCTGGCATAAGCAATTTGCTCAGAACAATAAATTGAATACCTCATTCCGTGTGACAAGCTTTGATTGCCCTTAAAAACATCATCCAGTATCTCTTTTACATACATATCATGTCGCCCATTTATCAATTCGTTCATAACAAAAGGCACCGTTTTCAATTGCGACCTGTTTAACCGGTTCAGAATGGCATCCAGCAGTTCATTCTTCGTATAATTAATAACCATTTTTTGAGCCCTTCCTTTTTCCGTGTAGGAAATGGTAAAACGTTTGTCAGTAATATCGGTAAAGTACCGGTGAAATCGTTCTCTCAGGGTGCCATATACGGTTTTATCAGTAGAATCGGTTTCGCAATTATCGAACACCTGGTTAAGCGCTTCATTAATATTGAATAAAGCATCTTCTTCATAATTTGCATAACCGGGCAATGGTGAATTCAAAATAAGCGACCTTACCCCTTCCGGATGGTTTTTGGCAACCGTTAGCATCAATCCCCCGCTATAGGACATGCCCAGTAAATTCAATGAATCGATATGTAATGCCTTTCGCAGGTCATTGATATCTGCTGCGCTTTCTATGGTATTATAGGCAGAAAGATCAATACCCTCAGCCACTAATCGCTTTCTGCATTGTTTGATGGCTTCCAGCTCCAGGCTATCTTTCGACAAATTTTCTTTGTAGGCTTTAATACTGGCCGCATTTACTTCCGGGCAATCAAGACAAGGTGTTGACTTTTTTGAGCCGCGCTGGTCAAACATAATAAAACCACCGAATTGCAGGTAGTCGGATCTTGCGCTGATGCCTTTAAAATTTGCGATGGTGCTAAACCCGGGTCCACCGGTTGTATATAGGGTAACATTTGAGTCGGAAACTGTTTTTTTCACATATACAAATGGCAGCTTTACCGTTCTTCCTGCAGGTTTTCGCCTGTTTTCAGGAACAATTAAATAGCCGCATGTTGAGATCAATGCAGAATCAACCTTTACAAAGCAGGGACAGGATTCAATTTTTGGCACATAACTTTGAGAGAAGGAGACATTTACAATTAACAAAAGCAAAAAATAAATCAACCCAGATTTCATACTTCTCATTTGAACAAAAATAGAAGATCGGTGCAATGGGAGAAAGTAAAAATCGGACAATTTGTGATCTGTCGCAGAAATCCGGGCTCAGCAACCGCGTCTATTGCCCGGAGCAGCGGGTTGATAATGTGAAAGCTTATGGCCTGTAAATTTTACCACATCTTTATAAAAATGGCTCATGTCATAGTATCCATGATCATAAGGTGAAAAGCCGGTGGAATCAGTTACATAGCAGGTCAATGCTGATCTTGCCCTGGTTATGGCCAGGTAATTTTTGGGACTGGTGCCTATCACTTTTGTAAAGCAACGATACAGCGTTTTCTCAGTTATGTATAATTTCTTAGCAAGTTCGCTTACAGCGGCTTCCAACCCAGAACCTGTAAAAGCATTCACTGTATCTTTTATACACTGCAGATAAAAGCCTTCCTGCTTTTTATTCTTTTCCAGCTTTTCCAGGAATAAATTTTCAAGTAATGTCATTCTATCTTTAAAAGAACCCAGTCCCTTCAGCTTTTTAATAATGGCTACGGGAATGATATTTTCAACAGGGATTATATTACTGCCAATGGTGGTTTGACTTATACCAAAAATAGTTTCAAAGCCACCTGGATTGAACTTGACTGTAAAAATATTATCGGTGGGCAGATTTCTTCTTTCTACTATTTCGTTTCTAAGCAGTAAAATATCAGTATACTCATTTACTACCTGCCATGTTGATCCATTCTTTAACTGATAAGGAGCGCCCAGATTCAACCATATGGTGGGCGTATAACTGGGAAAAAGTTTCACCGTAAACTCGTTTGTACCAATATAGCGATCCATAGCATCCAAGGAGGATTCTGAAAAAAATTCAATATGATCACCCAGTGCTTCGCAGGGCGTTTTAAACTGGTACAACTTCCTTATATTATCGAATATTTCTGTCATCCCTTTTATTGTTATCCATTATCCATTGTGATACTTTATGAAATTAACAATATAATTGACACAAAGCAAAGGATACGGATGGTAACCCCATTTAACTTTACCGGAACAAGATAAATACTAATATTTACCTTTACTGTGTTATAAATTGTTCATATGGGTAAATTTCACAACGCCATCGAGGATCATCATGCCGCTTTTATTAAAAAACAAAAAATGTTTTTTGTTGCCACGGCGCCGTTAAGCAGTAATGGACACGTTAATTTGTCACCAAAGGGGCTCGACAGTTTCCTGGTGCTCTCTCCCACCCGGGTGGCCTACATGGATATTGTAGGCAGCGGCAATGAAACTTCGGCGCATATGCTTGAAAATGGCCGCATCACTTTTATGTTCTGCGCATTCGAAGACGCACCCAATATTCTGCGTTTATATGGAAAAGGTTATACGGTATTGCCAGGAGATGCATTATGGGCAGAATTATCCGCGCATTTTACCCTGCAACCGGCAACCCGCCAGATCATTGTGGCGGATATTCATAAAGTGCAAACCTCCTGCGGATTTAGCGTTCCATTGTATGACTACATCGGCGAAAGAGATCATGCGCAAAAATGGGCCGAAAAGAAAGGACCGGAAGGACTAAACGACTATAAAAAAGAAAAAAACGTGGTCAGCCTCGATGGTTTGCCTACGGCGTTGGGTATTGAACAAAATACATTGTAAGAAAAAAGGGTTGACTGTCTATACACTATGCTTTATCGTGATGCTCTTTCGTAAAAAGAAACGGAATCAAATAAAACGTTAAACCATTATCGGGTAACAGAAAACACTTCCGTTCTCACATGAAAGAAACTATCTTGGCGGTACATAATCTTATTCTATGTATCGCATTATTTACTTTCTCATATGTTCTGTTACCATCCTTTCCAGTTGCAGCCGTGATAAGGATGCAACTGATAATACCAAACAAGTGTACGAACGTTTACACGGGAAATATAAAGCAGTCAGCTCAATCAGCAGTGAGGCCGTAGATGTGAATCTTGACGGAACAGTTTCGACAGATGTTCTTTCCGAAATACCTGACCTGGCGGAATGTAACCTTGAGATACTTATTGTATCAAAAGATAAGTTCCTGTTAATTCAATCCTGGCCCGAACAGTATGTTGGTTATCCTGAGCCGGCTGGTTATGATCCGTCATTGGGTGTAAACTATGCAAGACAGGGCGTATTACGTACCTTTTCACTGGACGAAACCAATAATATGCTCGAGGTGCATGCGGATACTTACCAGGTAGCAGAACGATTCGTCTTCCCTTCTGCTGTTACGATTGAAGGAGCGGAGACCATTAAAATTGTGTTTTCTAAAAAGCTATATACTTCGGCAGGTTGGAAAATAGCCACCATAACCACCACATACAAGCGGTATACGATGGCTACGTGAAAGTAATTTTATTGTTCGGCGTGTAAGCCTATTTTATTTCCTTCAGAGTCAATAATAACGGCAATAAAACCCGCAGGTATTTTTGTCTTTTGGGCAATTATTTTTCCGCCGGCTTTTTCAACTCTATCCAACACCGTTTGAAGGGAGGGACTTGCATTAATATAAATCATGGTACCATTCGCAGATGGACTATTCCTGCCTGACTTTGACAACACACCTGTTACTCTACCTGAGGTAGCCTGTATTGTTTCCGGATCATAAGGAAAGAAAACAGCTTCTTCATTTCCATCGTTGCGGTTAACCATTTCAATATCTAAAATGGTTTCATAAAATTGCTTCGCCCTTTGGGTATCAGTAACAGGAATTTCAAACCAGGTAACAATGTTCGTCTGTGCGTCTATTTTTTTTAACTTACTCATAGCATGCTGCATTTATAGTGTTTTGCAAAATTCTAACTTTCCGTAATCATCTTCATGTGACGATCGTCACAAAATCAGATTAGTGTACTCTACGTTTTCTTATTCTGCTTAAAGTTTCCCTTGCTATTCCCAGGAAAGAGGCCAATTGGGTTTGAGATACCCTTTGCAACAATTTTGGATGCTTTTCTTCTATGTAGGCCAAACGATCCTTTGCAGCATAAATATTAAATAAAACGGCAAACTCTTCCTGTTTAATGGCAAACACGCGAATACAATTTCGCCCCAGTGTTTCTATTTCCGGAACCTGTTTTGATATCTGAAATAATTTTTCCTTGTCAAAAACGATGGCGGTAAGCGGCTCACAGGCAATAATATTGGCTTCTGATCTTTGTCCACTACCAAAACTCCTGATATTGGTGGCGATGTCGTTTTCAAGAAAAAAGGCAGTGTTTTTTTCTATACCGTCTAATACATAATAACTCCGGCAATACCCTTCTTCAATAAAAAACAAAGAATTGCAAACATCTCCTTCCTTCAGTAAAAATTCATTTTTTGCAAACCGCCTTTTCGACAATGCAGGTTGCAGCAGCGCCCAGCTTTCCGCTGAGAATTCAGTGATGGAATGAATAAATTTTAACAGCGTTTCCATGGTTATAAAGTTTTAATGCAATTCTGGGGCCACCAGCAATTTACATGGAAACAAATTGTAGTTACACTGTCACGACATTTGTATATCAATTAAACGACTCCCTGAACTCCCCTGGCGACAAATTGGTTTTGCTTTTGAACAGTTTGCTGAATGACTGTGAATGTTCAAACCCCAGTTCATAGGCTATTTCACTAACCGTTAAATCGGTGGTAGACAATTTTTCTTTAGCTTTTTCTATCAGTTTGTCGTGTATATGTTGCTGGGTGCTTTGCCCCGTTAATACGCGTAATAATCCGCTTAAATAATTGGGCGACACATGTAATGCTTCGGCAATGTATTGAACAGTGGGTATTCCATTTTTCATCAATTCATCGCTGTTGAAATATTCCGTTAAAATGGTCTCCAGCCGGTCCAGGATCGTATGATTGGTTATTTTTCTTGTGATAAACTGACGATGATAAAATCTTTCTGAATAGGTCAGTAACAATTCCAGGTGTGCGATCATTACATCCTGGCTGAACTTATCCATATTTCCACGATATTCCTCTTGCATGCTTTGTATAATGCCGGTGAGCGTTGCTTCTTCTTTCTCTGAAAGGAACAAGGCTTCGTTGACCGAATAGCTGAAGTATTCGTATTTCTTTATTGTTTTTGCCAACGGCGTATTCCATAAAAAATCGGGATGGATGAGTATCAACCATCCCGAATGTATAAAATTGTCACCTGCATTTATCGAATAAACCTGACCGGGTGCAATAAAGAATAATATACCTTCATCAAAATCATATTCCTGCTGACCGTATTTCATCCGTCCGTTTACCATTCTTTTTAACGCAATGCCATAGAATTGCTGTACAATGCTTTTTGGTTCATTCTCCTGCAGACGCTTTATTTCATCAACACTTATCACACTGATCAACGGATGTTGCGGCCTGGGTAAATTCCGAAACTGATGGTATTCACTGATCGTCTTTAAATTGTAAGGTTGGTTACCTGCCATAATACAATCTACTAATTTTTTGTAAAAGCGGCTGCAAACGCTGCCGCAAAATCCGTCAGCTTTATTTTTCCAAATGCAATCGGTCTATTCCGCTCATAATCTTTCGACAACTCCCCACTATGTAAACAAGCAAACATTTCAGTCGTATAGGCAGCAATATTGGCAGGAACGCCATTTGCTTCCAAACCGCTTTGCATTTGCTCGTCTGTAATAGTTACCCATTTCAGATCTGGTTTTCCAATGGAAGCTCCTAAAATGCGGGCCGCTTCATTGGCTGTTAACTCATCACTGGCCACATAACGAATTTTCTTTCCGGCTACCGGCGTTTCTATTTCTTCTACAATGGCGGCTGCAATATCCAATGGGGAAACAAATATGAGCTTGTCATCATCGCCATAATTCGTTGCGATAAGTCCCGCTTTCTTTATCATACCTACATAACGTAATAGGTTGTAATAAAAATAAGTGGGCCGCATATGCGTAATGGCCACGCCCGGTAACGCTCCTAAAATCTTCTCAACATGGTGAGCGCCGAGAATGATGCCGGTACCCTTATCTAAATCAGCCCCAAAACTGCTTAGGTGAATTACCCGTTTCACGCCCGACTGCCGGATGGCCTGTGCATAGTTGTTGCCAATTTGTTTGGAATATACGATCGGGTCGTATCCAGTGGTATGATAATTGGGCGGCACCATGCAATAAACAACATCTGCCCCGGTAAATACCTTTGTCAGGAAATCGACATCTTCCAATGTGCCTATGGCGGCGATAGCGCCCAATGCTTCAATATCTTTTTGCTTTTCGGCGTTGCTGCTGATGACGGTGACCGTATGTCCTTTTTGCACCAACACTGTTGTCAAAGGCTGACTAATGTTCCCTAACGAACCTGTTACTATAACTTTCATTTTACTGTTTTTTGATGTTGCAAAGCTCTGCAACGCCAAAGAAACAGGTGTAGCCTGATCTATTATTGTTGTAGTCTAAATCAAGGATCGTATTTCCCCCTAGCGCCGCCGGACAAATTACTGTCGCCCCCTTCCTATTCCGTTCTTAAGCTGGTAACCGGGTTGTTTGCAGCTATGCGATAAATCCGGATACCGATTGTCAATATAACCAGCAACAACAGTCCCATAAAACTGCCAGCCAGCATGCCAGCGCCAATAGCTATACGGTTTGCGAAAATATTCAGAAACAACCAGCCTGCCATGTAGCTTACAGGCAATGCGATGGCTCCGGCAATGACTACAAGTTTTAAATATCCTTTCGACAGTAGTAACATGATTGTGTATACACCAGCGCCCATCACTTTGCGGATGCCGATTTCCTTCCTGCGCGTTTCTGTCGTATACATCACCATTCCCAATAATCCAAGACAGGCAATTGTAATGGCGATAATGGCCAGAAAACCCAGCATGGACACAGTGCCCCATCCGGATTTCTGTTCATACAATTCATCCTTTAACCAGGAATATTGTAAAGGCTGATCAGGATTATTGGCTTTCCAAGTTTTCTGTATGGCAGCAATAAGTCCATTGTGCTGTCCGTCAGCAGCACGTATGTTCAGGTAGTTAAATTGAGTAGAACGATTACGCAAAAGCAGGGGTGATAAAGGCATGTCAAGTCCCCGTGAATAAAAATCTTTTATTACCCCAACTATCTGTACCTGTACCGTATCATTTATCCATAAAAGCTTGCCTATGGCATCCGCAGGCGCCTTTACCCTTAATACCTGTAATGCTTTTTCATTCGCAACCACATATTGTTCCCGTATACCGGTACCGGAAGCTGAAAATGTGTTGCCCGCCAATAGCCTTAAACCCAAATTGCTGATAAATCCTGCATCGGCATCACAATAATCCATTTGTATCGGCTCACTTCCTGGCTCCGGTTTTACCAGACAATGATCATTGTCAAACTTTCCCGGCAGATCAGAAGACGCCGATACCTGATCTACTCCATGTAAATGGGTAATCGAATTATTAAGCATGTCGTAACCGGTTCCGTTCAAAGAAATGTTCAACACATTATCACGCCGGAATCCCGGATCTGCTGTGGCGACGTAATGAAACTGGCGTGAAACAATACTGGTAAAAATGACGATAATTAACGAAATGGAAAATTGGGCTACAGTCAATGCTTTCCGAAAACGATCACCACCGAACAACCTTATGGTGGTCAGGTTTTTTAATACATCAACCGGTTTAAATGCAGAAAGCGCCCATGCTGGCAATACGCCTGCCAGCAATCCGGCAAACAAGCTAAACAACAGGAACCACCCGAACAAATTCAGGTCGATAGCTGCCCCCGCCGGAATCATTTCCGACGCAAATGGCGCATAATCGATGATCAATTTTAAAATAACATAAGCTACCCCGAGCGACAATACTGCGGTCAATAACGATTCTATAATAAACTGTAGGAATACCTGTTGCCGCATGGCACC
>DASUVL010000099.1:0-7364 GCA_036379015.1 Niastella sp. | reverse complement strand
AAAAAAGACCTGTCAGGAACGCGTAAACACACTAATTGTGCAAGTCCCGATGGCGTACCTTACAGGTCTTTGTTCCTATTTCTTACTTCTTATTTCCTGCCTTCTTTCTCCAAAGTACAAAACGTACTATTTTGTGCAATGTCTGTAACATTTTTAGTTACAATGTCTACTGCTTAAAACAGGCTGAGCGGATTGCTGCAATGTAGCATGCACTTCATTTATAACAGGTTGATCGTTTCTTATTTAATACGATCTGTTGCTCAAATTAATTTTTATATGCTAATGAGGTTAGTTGTTAAATGCTAAAATAGTTAGTAATAAGAGTAGCTTTGAGAGATAAAGCAACGGGTCATTATGTATTTAAATTGCAGAACATATTTCAGTTTACGATATGGGACTTATTCTACAGAAGAACTGGTGAACACCGCTGCAGAGCATAACATTCATGTATTGGCATTAACAAATATTAATTGTACTTGTGATAGCTGGGACTTTGTTAAATTTTGTAGGGAAAAGGATATTAAGCCGGTTGTTGGTGTTGAGATCAGAAATGAAGATACCCTGCTTTACATTTTGATAGCAAGGAACAATCGGGGGTTTGCGTGCATCAATGAGTTTTTATCATACCATTTACAGCATAAAAAAAACTTTCCTGAACATGCAACAGCTTATTTTCAAAACAACCATGATGTATATACTATTTATCCCTATGATCGAAAAGCTCCCGGTGATCTGTTGCCTGGCGAATATACCGGTATACTGGCGGCTGAGTTAAATAAATTATTTAGCACTGACTGGAAAAAGTTTGAACATAAACTCGTGGTGCGGCAACCAGTCACTTTTCAAAATAAACAGTACTTTAATGTACACCGGTTGTTGCGTGCAATTGATAAGAACACCCTGCTATCGAAACTGCCTGTAGAAACACAGGCTTCACCCAATGAAACTTTTATTTCTCCGGCTGCATTGCTCGAACAGTTCAGACAGTTTCCTGCTATTGTAACCAATACCTACAAACTGCTGGATAATTGCAGCATTGAAATGGATTTCAAGGTCGATAAAAATAAAAAATGCTTTAGTGCTACTGCCGAAGATGACAGGGTGTTATTGGAGAAGCTGGCTTCAGAAGGATTGACAGCCCGGTATGGAAGAAAAAATAAAGCCGCCCAGGAAAGGATGCAAAAGGAATTGAAGATCATAAACGACCTGGGTTTTAATTCCTATTTCCTGATCAACTGGGATGTGATACGGTATGCACAGTCGCGCGGATTTTATTATGTAGGGCGGGGTAGTGGCGCCAATTCTATTGTTGCGTATTGCCTTCGCATTACTGATGTGGATCCTATTGAATTGAATCTTTATTTTGAACGGTTCCTGAACCCGGAACGTACTTCTCCGCCTGATTTTGATATTGACTTCAGCTGGACAGACCGTGATGACATCATGGATTACATTTTTAAAAGGTATGGAAAACAACATGTAGCCCTACTGGGTTCATACACTACGTTTCAGCATGATGCCATCATCATGGAGCTGGGAAAAGTATTCGGTTTACCAGTAGATGAAATAAAGAGCCTGCAGCGGGCTACACAACCCGCCGATAAGATCCAGCGAACCATATTGCAGTATGGCCGGTTGATGAAGAATTTTCCCAACAATATTTCTATTCATCCATGTGGAATGCTGGTTACGGAGAAGCCTATTAATGAATATGCCGCTCTTTTTATGCCCCCCAAAGGTTTTGCAACAACGCAGATGGATATGTTCGTTGCAGAAAATATCGGCATTAACAAGTTTGATATCCTCAGTCAACGTGGTCTTGGGCATATAAAAGAAAGCCTGCGGTTAGTAAGGGCCAATCAAGGCGTGGATATAAATATTCATGATTTCCAAAATTTCAGGCATAATGAGGCCATTAAAAAACAGATAAGGGAAGCGCAAACTATTGGTTGCTTTTATATAGAATCGCCGGCTATGCGGCAACTATTGAAAAAACTCCGGTGCGATGATTACATAACATTGGTGGCAGCAAGCTCTATCATCAGGCCGGGTGTGTCGCAATCGGGCATGATGCGGGAGTACATCACCCGGTTCCATAACCGCGATAAAGTGGTTTACCTGCACCCGCTTTTTGAAGAGCATTTGAGTGAAACATTCGGCGTGATGGTTTTTCAGGAAGATGTAATAAAGATCGCGCATTATTTTGCCGGATTGTCTTTAGGCGAAGCTGATATATTACGCCGGGCTATGAGTGGTAAATACAGGAGCAACAATAAATTCAGGCACATCAAAGAAAAATACCTGGCAAATTGCCGTGACCTGGGTTATACCGAGGAACTGGCCCATGAAGTATGGCGGCAGATGGAAAGCTTTGCCGGTTACAGTTTTAATAAAGCGCATTCGGCCAGCTTTGCCGTAGAAAGTTATATGAGCCTTTATTTAAAGACTTTCTTCCCCAGGGAGTTTATGGTGGCCGTGATCAATAATTTCGGTGGCTTTTATTCTACCGAATTATATTTTATTGAACTGATGAAAGCCGGTGGTAATATCAATGCACCCTGTATCAACAACAGTGATGTATATACTTCCATAAAAGGGAACGAAGTTTTTACTGGCTTTATACATATTAAGGCGTTGCAGGAAAGATCGATGCAACAAATTATAGAAGAGAGAAAAGAGGGCGGGTTGTTTTTGCATTTACAGGATTTTATTGAACGCACGGGTATAGGACTTGAGCAGCTCAACATACTGGTGAGCATTGGCGCATTCCGGTTTACCGGTAAAACAAAAAAACAATTGTTATGGGAAGCCAATTTTCTGCAGAAAAAAAATAAAACCCATATACCGGTCAGCGATTCTTTGTTTGAAGAAAAACCGGTGGAGTTTAATCTGCCTGTATTAACGGATAATGCCATTGACGATCTGTATGATCAAAAAGAGATACTGGGTTTTACTTTGTTGAACCCGTTTGCTATGGTAGATGATGATGCTGATAAATACCTGCCCGCAAAAGATATTGGCAATCATTTGCACAAAGTAGTTACGGTGCTGGTTTATTTTATTGCCAGCAAGCATGTGCAAACAAAAAATAATGATGTCATGTTCTTCGGAACTTTTATTGATAAGGACCTGGATTGGTTAGACACTGTTCACTTTCCTGATACGGCGCGCACCTATCCCCTGCACAGTGGCGGTTTTTATAAAGTAACCGGCAGGGTAGTAGATGATTTTGGGGTGTATAGTATAGAGGCCCGCAAAATGATAAAGGTTGGATTTAAAAAACGTAGTTATGATACTAAAATAGTGTAACCGTCATGTTATTATCAAAGGACAGACATATTGCCCATTTTGACCTGGACGCTTTTTTTGTGTCGGTAGAAACGTTGCGAAATCCAAAGTTGCGCGGCAAACCATTGATGGTAGGCGGCGGCAGTGATCGCGGCGTGGTAGCAGCCTGTAGCTATGAAGCACGTAAGTATGGCATTCATAGCGCCATGCCCATGAAAATCGCCCGGCGGTTGTGCCCTGACGCTATTATTATAAAAAGTGATTTTGAGGCGTACAGTAAATATTCCCGGCTGGTTACCGAGGTCATAAAAGATGCGGTGCCCATTTTTGAAAAGGCGAGTATTGATGAGTTCTATATTGACCTGACAGGAATGGATAAATTTTTCGGGTGTTTGCAATTCACCGATCAGTTAAAAAAAAGGATCAATAAAGAAAGCGGTCTGCCTATTTCCTGGGCACTTGCTTCCAATAAGCTGATCAGTAAGGTGGCCACCAACGAGGTAAAGCCAAACGGGCAATTAGAGATCCCTTTTGGTAATGAAAAAGATTTCCTGGCGCCACTCAGTGTTATAAAGATACCAGGCGTAGGTAAGGAAACCGGCTATAAATTATTAAAGATGGGGGTGGAGACGGTAAAGGTACTAAGTGAAATACCGGTTGAAATGATGGAGAATTTACTGGGTAAGTCGGGTATTGACCTTTGGCGAAAAGCAAACGGTATTGATGAAACACCGGTTATTCCCTATCACGAGCAAAAATCCATATCTACAGAAACTACTTTTCAAACCGACACCATTGATACGGGTTTTCTGCATAGCCAGCTGGTACGTATGACAGAGGAAATAGCATTTCAGTTGCGGCAGCAAAATAAGCTAACTGGTTGTGTAACAGTGAAAGTGCGGTATTCGAATTTTGAAACTTTTACCAAACAAATAACCATCCCATATACCAATGCCGACCATATATTATTAAAAATGGCCAGGGATCTATTCAATAAGTTATACGAACGGAGGCTACTCATCAGGTTAGTGGGAATCCGGTTTACCCATCTCATTCCCGGCAATTATCAGATCAGTTTATTCGACGATACCCAGGAAATGATCAATCTGTACCAGGCCATTGACAGTGTTAAAAAGCGATTTGGGGAGAAGAAGATCATTAGGGCGGTTGGAGTAGGGATATAGGGTGATTTTTGCTCTTTCTGCCTGTTTTATAAGTGCAAATACTTATAAAAAAACGAAAAACTATTCATTTTTTGCCTTTCTGAAAAAATCTTTTGTCGAACTGTTCACTCCGGTGTATTTAATAATATAGGGATATAATCACCATTTTGGGTGATACCCTGCCTAAACCTAATTAACGATTTGTGTAAGTAATATTTGAATGAAGTAACTATGAAAAAACAACTCCCTATCACTATCGCCGTTGTAGATGACAATGCCTTAATCCGTGAAAGTGTGAAATTCAGACTCAAGTCGTTGGGTTACAATGTAGTTATGGAAGCAGAAAATGGTCAGGAATTCCTGGATAAGTTACATGAGAATTCCACACCGGATGTATGTGTACTGGATATAAATATGCCTGTTATGGATGGTTTGGAAACCACCATTCATTTAAAAAAGGAGTGGCCGGCAATGAAGATCATATTCTTTTCCATGGAAGACAGCAGTATATATATTAATAAAGGAATTCAATTGGGGGCAGACGGTTTTGTCGCGAAAGATGCACCCTTTGCCGATTTGAATAATATGTTATTGTCAATCATAAATCAGGGACAAGTGGCCTAATACTTGATAAGCACCCCCTGTACAAACACGCAAGTCCATTAAACCAAATAAAAAACAGCCTTCTCGACATGTCGGGAAGGCTTGTTTATTTTTAGCTATGCCTGAATGAACACTGCAGTGATTACGGAAGTGATCAGTCCAGGTTGTATATTATCACCGATGCTCGCTCAACTTTAATCCACTAGCAGGATGGCCTGCCGTTTCCCATTTCGTTTGCCTTCCCGTCTGCCGTTTCATCCGCGGACCGACCGTCTCACGTTTGCCGTCTTTCGTTTCCCGTCTCTCGTTTCACGTTTGCCGTTTCATCCGCCAGCTGGCGGACCTTCTGCCTTTCCATTAGCACATTATCACATTAGCAAATTATCACATTAGTCTACCTGCCATCTTTTTTATCCATAGAACGACCTACGCCATAACCTACACCGCCACCAACGACACCGCCGATAACAGCACCTAAGGCCCGGTTATTTTTTACCAATATAGCACCTGCGGCTGCACCAGCGCCTGCACCTATTGCAGTTCCTTTGGCAGCTTTGCTCCAGCCTTTCTTTTTAGCAGGTTGTGCGGCAGGTGTTGTTTTGTTTACTGTATAATGTTTGTGAACAACAACCTGACGACGTGGGGCTGTTGACGTAGCTGTACGGGCTTTGGTAGTATTTTCCACCTGCTGTTCTTTCCATGCTGCAAACTCGGCATATTCCGATGCAGAGACAGAAACCGGTGTTACCGGTATACTCTCCGATGCAAGCCTGTTATTGTCTTTGCAGGATGTCATCAACATGGCTGCGCTTATTACTACTGCTGTGGTTGTGTAAAATATCCGATTCATAATTTTTGTTTTTAGGTTTTTAATTAATGATCATCAGCACAAAGTAGATAGTTGAAAAAGCGTGCCATAAAATATACAATTGTTAAAGGCGTGGCGTGGTATTGGTGTATAGGTTCATTGTCAATGAAATAGCAGCCTTTCACATTAACATAAAAAAGTTTTAAAGCCCTGCCGCCGGTAAGCTGTTAAATAGTTCCAAAGCTTTATAATTTTTTATTTTTATTGTCAACATTTCTGCTAAATCATGTTTTGCTGTATTAAAGGTCAGGTATCACTATTTTACTGTTTGCGTATAGTACATACTTCGTTTGCAAATGATCACATTGTATTTTTGTATTCTGTATTTCATTAGCAAATTATCACGACTTGTCCCGACTTTGTCGGGATCATCAAATGATCACATTGTGTTTTAACGGTTGTAGTTACACGATAGTCAGGAATGCTGATCGCATTTTCCGGGAACGTTTGCGTAAAAAAATATCTTTTAATGCAGTCGTTATAATTCACTTCTTTTTATCTTACCTTTAGTTATATACCCATTCCCCCAACATTTCTACAATTACCCAGAGAGTTTATCCGACCCGTTTACCTGATCCCGTTATTGCTAATAGCGATTGCTTGCTTATTATCTCACCGGAGCCATCATTCCGCGTAGTGGGCATATCATCCGCTATATAGCTGCTTTATTTGTTTCACATGTTATGTGTAGCCATTTGTACGTAGTTTTTAAAAAGAACTATGCGGGCCTCTATTGCTTAACACCTAACGCCTAACGCGAAACGCATGGTAGAAAATCGAGTTCTGACTTTAGCGTTTAGCATTCAGCGTATAGCGTTCTGCATTTAGCGTTCGGCGTTTAGCTTTTTACGATTGTCTTTTATTAATTACTTAAAGCTTGTTTATGAAAAAAATGTTAGCGTCATTGCTTGCCTTATTCTCTGTTTATTTGGGTGGGTATGCCCAGGATTTGTATGTTTCTCCTTCGGGAAGCGCTTCCAATTCCGGAACCTCCATTTCAGCGCCTACTACATTGGCAAATGCGCTGGCCACTGTAACTGCCGGCGGTACTATCTATATGCGGGGTGGTACGTATAATTTTACATCTACGATTGTTATCGCTGAATCGAACAGCGGCACGGCATCCGCTACCAAAAAAGTATTTGCCTATGGTAGTGAAGTGCCTGTTATCAGTTTTGCCGGTATGGCAATTGCCACATCAAACCGGGGTATTGTATTGGATGGAAGTTACTGGCATTTTCGGGGTATTATTATTGAAAGCGCCGGCGATAACGGCATGCTGCTTTCAGGAGATAATAATACCATCGAGAGTTGTATTTTCAGAAGGAATGCGGACTCCGGATTACAATTAAGCCGGTATAACACGTCTTATACTTCTATCAGTCAGTGGCCCAGTAATAACCTGATCCTGAATTGTGAAGCGTACGATAACAAGGACCCGG
>DASUVL010000098.1:0-5365 GCA_036379015.1 Niastella sp. | reverse complement strand
CTTTTCTTTGCCTTTTTGTAGTAAATCAATGCAATAAGAGGTAAAGAACTGGTGCTCCTCTAATAATTCGAGGCTGTTTTTTTCCCAATCCATTACCATCGTATTCATATTGCGCAAGATCAGTTCTTTCTTCATCGCCTTATTGGTTTGCTTGAATGCTGAAAGCCCAAAATGATACGTATCTGCGTCGCAAATGATCATTTCCTGAATTGATTGTGGCGATGGTGGAAATTTGGTAACGCGTATTAAAGCAGCTATTTTATTAATTAGTTCTTCATCATCTGCTTTGTTTTTCATGAATGCTTCCATCAAGGCTACACTTTTTTCTTCATGACCGGCCGGGTCTGTCATCAGATGGCCTGTATCGTGAAACCAGGCCGCTATTGACAGTTCTAGCAGATCCTTATCGGATATTTCATAATGCGATGCAATTTCATGTACGCGTTCTACTACCTTTTGTGTATGCTCCAGATCATGAAAGATCAGGTTTGTCTGGTTATGTTGTTTAAACAGTCCTTTTACATAACTTTCTGTATCTATTAGTAGCGCATTATAGGTTGACATACCAACAGTATTAAAATGTTAAATTCAGTTTGGTGCCCAATGTAAAATTCACCAGGCGTTCTTCGCTTGATAAGGCAACGGTGGCAGATACTAATACCATGTTATAAGGTACGTAATAAAAGCCGCCGCCGTAGGCATAATGCCATTTCCGGCTATTTTCTCCTTTTAACCAAACCCGGCCTATATCGTTAAAAGCGACCAACCCTACCTGACCCGGAAATACATACGACTTACTATCGAACAGTTTTACCCTGAATTCAAGACTGGCGTATGCCAGGGAATTTCCTGAAAAGCGATTCTTTCTAAATCCGCGTAAATAATTATTAGCTCCTAATGTCATAGCTTGAAAATATTCAAGGCTATCACTAAAAATATGTCCGCCGCCTACTCGTAAAACCGTTACCCATCTGGCCGGAAAGCTCATGCTGGCATAAACAGCCATGTCTGATTCCAGCTTGGTCAATGGAGAACTTTTATCGTTGAGCGGTTGCAATTGCGTAAAGGTTGTTAACCAGTTTATCCCCCGGGTAGGGAACAGGTCGTTGTTCAGGTTGTTTATATAGAAGCCTAATTTTGCACCTGCATATGATTTAACAGAATAGATGTTAGAAGAGTCGAGGCCGACAAGCGAGGGCTTGCCCAGTATGTAATCTTTGTTGTTATCCTGTTTATTCCAGTAATGATAGAATGAAGGGCCTGCGAACACGCTAAATACACCGGCGATCTTTCTTCGAAACAGGAAATCGGCACCTACATTTTTAAATCGTGCTCTGTAATATTTTATAGTTGAATCGTCATTGACCTTTGTATTATTGCCAAAACCAAAAAAGTTATTCAGGGCAGGGTTCATCAGTTCTGCATTGATCACTATATCTGTTTTTGGGAATACGTCAACAAACATCCCCCGGTATTTGAACTGAAAAGCCCGATGGCTGGTTGCCCAAAGTGCCGAGAATCGTTGTTCTGAAGACCATGGCGATTTACGCCAGCCGTACCGCCGGTACCACACACCAAAACCAACCATAAATCCATCGTCGGCATTCCAACCGATGTTTATTCGGGGAAAATGGAAAATGCTGTATTGGTATTCATCAAAATCATACTTGTTAACGTTGGTATTGGAGCTGAGGCGGGGTTTTGTATGTGAACCTTTTTCCAGGAAATTCTTTTCACTGTTCAAGTCGTACACATAATTTTTGATATTACCCTTTACATGAAAAGTATCATCTCCTTTTCCGCCGATAATCCTTATAAATGTTTTATTCGATGTGTTGGCTGTTATATCGAATTTGTCGTTGCCGCGAAAGCCATATAAACGGAGTTCTTTTGTTTTTTTAGGATCAAACAACCGGTCGTACATAATAAAACTGGTGTCTTTTCCTTCGCGGGCCAATACCTGCACGCGGATATTTTTGCCTTCGTTGAATACTTTAAAGTATTCGGTTTTATTACTACCGAGCACGTTTACCTGTTTGGCCAGAAAATCATAATACTTTAATGATTTTTTCTCCAAATCGTCGCGACGGCTGATGAGTTTATCGATGGTTTTTGGACCGTTGATGGCATATATTTCGGGCGGCATTTGGTGTACCGCTTTTTTGATAGCGGTATCAGTTACCTGTTGTCTGAAACTGGTTGTAACCGAATCCCATGCTGTTCTATCAATTTCATTTAAAAACAGGCGGTCGAAATCTTTTGAAACGGCTGCTAAGTGAATTACATCGGGAATTTTACGTTGCAAGCCTTTTAAAAAGGGTAACCGTTTACGTGATACATAGGCAATTAACATCCCGTCTGAATGAAAAAAGGCCTGATCGCGGTCTTTGGGAATAGGATAGTATAATTTACCCCGGCCGGTATCGCGCACGCCCCATTTCCATTGGTCCATATGACGGTCCCAGTCGGCTGTGAGTAAATCGAGCAGGCGGGCTTTTAATACTTCTTTTTGTACTACGCGTTTATCATTGTCCTCTATCAAATTATTAAAAACGGTTATAGAACTTTTGGTATCGGTTCCATCCCACGATGCATCTTTTTCTTCCAGCATACAAACTTTATTGGCAAACATCGGCCGGTAGGTGCCAAAATCCAGGTCATCGGGAACCAGAAAAAATTCGGGTGTTGCATGAGGAATATGTGCTGAAGCTGCTAATGATGCAACCGGTAATGGAGCATAGGGATGGGCGGCAGATATCATGTCCTGTACAATTTCTGAAGCCACCGTATTACGCAGGTTTTCGGGTAAAGCCAGTTCGGGATCTTTATCGATGGTGCGTAACGTCCATTCTTTGCCGTTTTTATCTTCCAGGGTTAATGATTTGGTTTGCTTACCTCCACCCATGCTTTTGATCTTAAATCCACCATGTTCTTCTTTCAACCGGAATACTTTTAGTTTAACCGGTTCAGCCCATAGCCTGCGGTAGTTGCCACCCAATACCAATCTTCTTAATGTTGAGGCACCTTTATATTGGTTACTGGCTGCGGATACGTGATAATCTGTGTAAGGTGGGATCTTTAATTTGGCGGTGTCCTGAGCTAATTCGGGAAGTTTTGAGAAGTCGATAATGTTTTTTGAATAGATCTCTCTTGGTAAAGCGGAATCTACATTAACCGAATAAAATTTAACCCGTACATTTTTATTATTTGACACTTCCAGTACCGAAAAGCCCAGCGCTTCTTTGGTGAACAAAGAGTTCTTGCTGTTTTCAACCCGGCTCGTTTGGCAGCCACTACCGCTAACAATATAAAAATGGCTGGTGTCTTGTAACAATTGTAAGCTGTGATCATGACCGGCAGCAAATATCAGGTTAGGATGTAACCTGGTTTCAGCCTGTATTGTTTGTACCATCTTTGTGTAAGTGGGGTAGCTTATGTCCTGTGGACTGCCAAAAACACTGCGGCTGATGGGATAAATTGAACCCAATACCGGTAACGGGATGTATAATTTCTTTCGCAGATCGGTGAATGGGAAAATATGCTGCTTAAGGCCAAAATAACCACCATGTATGCCATTGCTCATAAAAGGATGGTGGCATGCCATTATTACGAGCTTATTATGATTTTTGCGCAACAGCTCAGAAAGCTGTAACATGAATTCGCTTGCTGTTTTGCATTCACAGTCCCATTCAATGCCGGGTTTATCGTAATGATGTAAAAACCACTGGCTATCGAATACGATCATTACTACGTCTTTGCTAATGGGTACTTCTACCGGTCCGGGGCAACCTTCACTGGGAACAAAATGTACATTTTTTTCTTTCATCAGGTTTACATAGGCCTCCTGACGCAGCAGGGATTCCCAACCATCCGCACTGCCATTTGACCAATCGTGGTTGCCGGGTATCATATAAACGCGTGCGGGCGTATTGGCAGCCACCGCCATCTGCGAATCCAATACGGTTCGCGACAATACATAATTAACGTTGCCTTCGTCGGGAAGGCCATGCCGGTATAAGTTATCGCCCAGGTAAACTATGGTTGTTTTTTTATCGGGGTGCAGGTAGTTTTTTATTGCCGAAGCAACCGGGTGTTTGCCGTTGGCCAAAGCGCCGCCATCGCCTACTAAAATGATCCGCGCATTAACGGTGTCGTCTGTTTGAGCAAATACTGCATGGCCAACAAATACCATATATAGGACAAACAAGTATTTCATGGTTTCACGTTCTTATTATATTTAAAAAAAAGAAGGTTGGCTACTCCGCGATCGGCCGATTCGTTTGAAACGATCATATCTCCTTCCGGTGTAAAAGTAATTCCTTCTGGTTGTTTAAAAAGAGCAGCATCAATGTGATAGGTTTGCTTCGGATTGCCTTTACGGTCAGCGATCACCAACAGTTTATTGACCGACGATATAATGAACAATTCATTGGTAATGGGATTAATGGCTGCCGCTGAAGGTTTGAACTTGATCTTTTTTTCACCTATCATGTTGGCAATGGAAGTCACGTTAATGGAAGAAGAATCGTCGTAACGTTTGTAAAGCAGGTTAAAGTAAAAAGCCGTCAGGGCTTTCTTTTTATCAATTTCACAGTCTTTACAGATCAAAATGAGTTTAAACAGTTGCGGGTCGAAGAACAGGATCTCGAATTCATTGCCGGTAACCGGAAAATCCTGATGTTGTGTTAGGATCTTATTATGATCATCAAAAGTAAAGGCGATAATGTTACCATTGCTTTGAAGAACATAAAAAACCTTATCAACCATAGCCAGGTCTTCAAAATCACCTTCCTTTGAAAATTTCCATTTCATGATCGGTTTCCTGGCTGTTAAGGGAATTTTATACAACCAGCCGAATTCATCGCCAATGGCAAAAACACTGGAATCCCTGGGATAAAAGGCCACTCCTGAAATTTCACCCAGTTCTACAGGTAATTTTAATACAAACGGTTTGGTTAAATTATAACCGTCTGGACTTGTATACGCAACGTGATTCTCAGCTGATTGTGTGCATCGGCTATTGATAAAAGCAATGAATAAGCTTAAGAGGCAGGCGTATCTGTAAAGCATAGTGCAACATAATGGCTCATAGACTATGTTTCAAAATCTGATGCCATGCTGTTTGCTTTTGGCCTTTATATGCTGCTGTAGTGGGTTTGGATCAACTGGTCAATAGAATGGTTATTGATGAGTGTGGAAAAAGGTCTACAATGGGAGTTGACGGTTAAAGTTGATAAGGGAAAAATACCGGGGCGCAATATAGTGAGGTAAGACGTGGGAAATCGATGAATTTGATTGATTAGCAATGTTTTGTAAATAAATTCAATAGAGCGGAAAGTCAAGTCTCTATCATTCAAAGGGCTTT
>DASUVL010000097.1:0-6571 GCA_036379015.1 Niastella sp. | reverse complement strand
AGACCATGGGGCATTTTGAAAAGGTTTTGAACCCCCAACAGTTTGTGCGCACACACCGGTCTTTTATGGTAAACGTACAGTTGGTTACCCGCATTGACCCGTATGAAAAAGAAAATTTTCTGGCCCAGTTAAAAACCGGCGCTCAGGTGCCGGTAAGCAAAACCGGGTATGCCAAGCTAAAAACTGTTTTAGGTATTTAAAGCATAATTTAATACATATGTAACCTATACATGTATAAGAATTAACACCTAGTTCTAAATATATATATCACTTAATTGATATGTTTCCCCTCCGTGGTACTGGTTCTTTTGTATACATCCGTTGTTTTTATACCTACGCTAATTGTGAAGAAGGTTTAAGATAGCGCATATACTATTTATCATTAATCCTGTTACCCATGTATCAAGTACCCGGAACCCGCGGCAATAAAATTGCCATGCTCTTATTTTGCTATGTACTTTTCACTGCTCCTTTTGCACAGGCCCAATGCATTGCCTCCGGGCCCAATAGCCCGGCTTCCTCAACAAGCGCCTCCTTTGCAGGAAGCGATTATTCTTTTAGTAACCCGTTGAACTGTTTGATCAGTGATAACAACCGCTCCATGGCCTCCCCGACTATTTTCTTACTCAGCGGCCAAACAGAATACCTGCAGGCAACTAATTTTGGCTTTTCAATACCCACAGCTGCTACGGTTTGCGGTATCGAGGTAAATATAGAAAAGAGCGCTACCAACCTCCTGCTCAGTTTTACCTCAGTAACAGATAACAATGTGCGTATTATTAAAAATGGTTCTCGTACAGGAACCAACCTGGCGCAAAATGCTCAGTGGTCTGAAGATAATGATGCCAGCACAACCTACGGCAATAATAATGAGCTATGGGGTACCAGCTGGACGCCGTCAGATATCAATAGCACAAACTTTGGTGTTGCTATTTCAGCAAGTATAACGGGCATAGCAGCACTATTGCCTGCTGCCAGGATCGATAACATCAGCATAACCGTTTATTATTTAGATCCCTCGGTGTTGCCGGCTCACACCATTCAATTCCATGTAGCAAATGGGGCAAACAATACGGCGTTGCTTTCCTGGAAGCCAACCGGTATCGATGAAACCGCTTCGTTTACAGTTGAACGATCGGTCAATAGTACAAAATGGGAAATGCTCAATAGCCCGGCACAAAAAAATACCACGGCCGCCTCCTATACTTATACCGATGCCAAACCTTTACCCGGCAAATCGTTCTACAGGCTTAAAATGGTTTCTGCTTCAGGCGATGTACGGTATTCAACGATGTTAGCTTTTGAACCAACTGATGCTATTTCTATAAAATGCTATCCCAATCCATTTACCTCTTTTATACAGGTAACCGGTGTGTTGGCGGGTGAACGGGTAGCAGTTACAGATATATATGGACAGTGCTTGTACCTGTCCACCCCGGCAAAGAGTAACACAATCAATATTGATGTAAGTGATTTACAACCTGGTATGTATGTTATTAGTACCGGAAAAAAGAGAATGAAGATCCAGAAAAAGTAATGGCAGGCTGCTTTTCCGTTAGTTTCAACCCTTTTCTACGTCAAATAATTCACGTGAAAAACGGTTGGGCATCATGACCTATTTATCCGAAAACCCGCTACCACAGCGGGTTTTAACTTTTTAGGGGGGCCTTACCCATACTAAAAACAGCCTTTTGTTGATTTTAGGGAGACCTAACCCCGTTGTATGTTTGCATTACGAAACGCAACAAACAACACCAAAGGGTGTAACTCTCGTAAAAGTACGTTGCTCACTCCAAGAAATATACGCATTGCCTGCCTCCCGCGATTGCCACTCCATACAAGAAGTACGTAAACAGAAATTTAACACTATAATCATTTCAATTATGAAAAAGGCAATGAGGAATTACGGTATTACCATTATCACATTAATCGCTTTAACTGTAGGATTTTCAACTGTTACCCTGGCTAATGACGAAGGGAAACCCAATCATACAACAGAATTGAAGTTCATCGGAAACATGGAAAATCAACCTGTATTCCAACTGAACCTGACCAATACAGAAGATGATGAGATCAGCGTAACCTTCCGTGATGACGCAGGTAACGTAATATATGCTGATAAATTCAAAGGCGCTAACATCACTAAAAAGTTCATGCTGAAATCTGAAGAATTCGGTGATGCAGCCCTGCATGTAGTTGTAAAGTCAAAAAAGAACAACTCTACAGATGTATATATCATCAACAGAAGCCACACTTACGTGGAAGAAACTGTAGTAAACAAGATCAAGTAAGCAACATCGTCCAGTCATTCAACTATCAAATAGTGAATTTATAAAGCATCCCGCTGTTAGTGGGATGTTTTTTTTTGTAGTGACCACAATGAAAGCGTGAAACGGGAAACGGGAAGCGGCCGTTGGTTGCAAGCGCACCAAAGGCCTGATCTTTTTACCTTGTTAACCTGTCAACTTATTAACTTTTCAACTGCAGCATTTCATACTTTTTACCTCTTACTTCCTTCTAAAAGAGAAACATACGCTGATGTTTTTTGCTGAATTTGTTGCTTCCCTTTTTCTATTGCCTGCTGAACCGGTTTGCCGGCTCCGCCCGCCGGAATATCTATAGCAGCAGCTAACGCCTTTAAATACCAGCTGTTCCATACTTCCAGTATATGTTGCTCCTTCCCTTTTTCATTACCCTGTTCTACAGCTTTTTTACTGAGCTCATACTCTGTTTGTAACCGTTGTAACGCGTTGCGGGTAATATCGTTGATAAGAGCTACGGCAGTTTTATTATCAGCATTGGTAAGCAGGTAAGCTGTAGCCAATGCACATTTTGCGACGTGCTTCATTTCAATAGGCGATACCATATCCAGTCTATCGGCATCGGTATGATAAAAAACATCTGTAAAATGCCACATCAGCAAACCGGGGATGCCAGCCGTTAAAAATGGGGTATGATCACTACCACCTTCAAACGGATTGGTGCGCACCGTCCAACCTGTTTTGGCGGCCTCAAACAAACACCGGTTTAACAGCAGGTCGTTAAAATAATGCGGGAACATATCTGATTCCTGTAACGGGCTACCACCCCATTCACTATGTTTCTCATTACCACGTGTCCATATAGCCGATGGATCGGGCATTTTTTCAATCAGGAACGTGCCGCCGGTCTTTTGAATGTCTTCACCAACCATATCCAGGCTCAATCCCCATTTAATGCCTTTAGCGCGTATAGTATCATCCTGAATATAGCGACGGGTAGAAATAATTTCATCACCCCATAAAAAAGTGATGGTACGCTGGGGCAATACCTTTCTTTTTTGCACCAGCGCCGCCGTTGTGCGGGCCATTTCGGCCAGCGTAGCCACACCGGTGGCGTTATCGTTGGCGCCCGGTTCCTGCACATGCGCACTGAATACAAACCGTTCTTCAGGATGCGTTTTGCCCCGCACGTTAGCGACCAGCGTTAACTCTTCCGATGCATATATCTTTGTATTCACTACCACCTTTATGGAAACCGGCCCCTTTGCCAGGGCTGCTTTGAGTTTTTCTTTGGCGGCATAGGATAACAGGATGCCCCATTTCTGATTTATTGAATCGGTATAACCAATACCCTGGAACTGGATGGAATTGGTATGCTTTGCCGGTTGATTGTATGCCGGCATCGAATAGGCCAGTGCGCCCAGGGCTCCGTTCTTCATGGCATTGCCATACATGCCACCAATACCCCCCTCGCCCATTATAATTTTACCTTTTACATCTTTCCCTTCAAATTCTTTTGGTGAACCTTTGCCTATGTACACCAGTTCGGCTGTAACGCCGCCCGCAGGTGTAGAAGCCGAATACATAGCTATCATATTGCGATTGGTCCTGAATTGCAGCAATGGCTCTTTTTCGCCAACGATATACACGCTGGCATCTACCGGCTCCCAGGTCACATGCTTCATGGGCCGTTTTTCAATGCGGTAGGTAAGCGTTCCCGTTACTTCGCCATTGGCTTCTTTTTTATACCCCGCCTGCTGCAGTATTTTTTCTACGTGGTAAATGCTTTCATTAAAACCACTGTTGCCAGCCAAACGCCAGCGTTGCTCAACAAACCACACGGTATTGTATGCCTGTTGTTCGTCGAACGTTTTTTCCAGTAATTTGAAGTATTTTTTTTCGCGGGCCGCAGGTTGGGCCCACCCCGGCAAAGCCATATAGAGGATGAGGACCGATAAGGATAAGGTCAGTAACTTTTGCATGGTAAGGTCTATTACGAACTAAATATACGGCAAAAAGGCAACGAGGCAACAAGGCAAAAAGCTAAAAGCCAAAAGCCAAATTCCTTTTGCTTTCAGCCTTCGGCTCTGGGCATTCGCCCGTGAAACTGTATTCCATTATCCCCCGCCTTCTCCGCCGGCTGGCGGATACGGATGGGCATGCATTATCAAATTATCTCATTCTTTTCTATTGCTTTGTATTTCCATTATCACATTAGCAAATTATCACATTAGCAAATTATCACATTCCGCTTACGCTTCCTGTCCAATCCATACTGCACCGCCGATGCTGCTGCGGGAGGCGCCGGTAACCGAAGCCAGTACATTGTTCTCTTCGCGCCAGCGTAAAACTCCTATAAGGGCCATAATGATGGCTTCTTTAAAATCAATAAGATTTTTATCTGCCGCTATCACCTCTACCCCCGCTGGCTGTAAGGCGGCCTGCAGGCGTTCCATCAAAAAAACGTTGTGAGCGCCGCCGCCGGTAGCCAGTAGTTTCATCGTCCCTGAGCCGGGACCAGTTGACGGTGGTTGCTCTTTCAACATCTGCAAAACAGGTTCGCTGATCCGTTTGGCAATATGCTCTACCATAGTCCGCAGGGCATCTGGTATTGAAATGCCGCTGCTTTTCAATAACGGGTACACCACATCTGTTCCAAAATCATTGGCCAGCGATTTGGGATAAGGCAACTGGTAATACTCCAGCTCATTCAACATGTTCAGAAGACCCTCATGTAAAATTCCTGTTGCGGCCATCTGACCACCGTCATCATATGGTTTCCCGGCTTCGTGCACCAGCATATTCATCACCCGGTTGGCCGGACAAACATCGAAAGCAATGTATTTATCTGGATGGTTGTATGAAATATTGGCTATTCCGCCCAGGTTCAGGAAAAATGTATAGTTGCCCAGGAGTAATTTTTCGCCGATGGGCACTATGGGCGCGCCCTGGCCGCCCAATGCAATATCCATAGCCCGCAGATCGCTCACCACGTTAATACCGGTAACCGCAGCTATTGCGGCCCCCTCCCCCAATTGGCCGGTCATTTTTTGGGCCGGGGCATGAAAGGTGGTGTGCCCATGCGATGCAATCAGCTGTACCTGGTATTGCAGGTTGTGTTGGGCAATGAACGCATTCACCTTTGAACCAATATAATGGCCATATTCGGTATGTAAAAGCTGATAATCCAGCGCATTAAGCTGAATGGCGCCCCGTAGCTTTTTCACCCATTCCTCAGAATACGGGGAACATTCGGCCGCTTTAATTTCGTACTGCCAGGTTCCTGAACTTTCGTGAAATTCAACAAAAGCAATGTCTAATCCGTCGAGTGAACTTCCGCTCATAATGCCGATTGCCCGATATATCATAACAGTTGGTAGATTTCTGGTATTAAAAATGAATATTTAGAATAGATTTGCCCGTCAAATTTCATATATCGCCACCCAAAATCCAAAACTCTTATCAATGGTTATTAACCTCAGCACCGAATGTTCTCTGATTTGTGAGTGGATCAGTGAGATCCGGGATGTTCAAATCCAGTCGGATCGCATGCGTTTCCGGCGGAACCTGGAACGTATTGGTGAAATAGCCGCTTATGAGATCAGCCGCCACCTGGTATATGAAGAAAAAGAAGTACAAACTCCACTCGGTATTTCGCAATGCAAAGTGCTTAAAGAACAACCGGTACTGGCCACCATCCTGCGGGCCGGGTTGCCGCTGCACCAGGGACTGCTGAATTACTTTGATAAAGCCGATAACGCGTTTATTTCGGCTTACCGCAAACACCAGTTGGATGGCAGCTTTGAGATCAGCCTCGATTATATTTCCTGTCCCGAGCTCGAAAACAGGGTGGTGATCATTTCAGATCCCATGCTGGCGACAGGTTCTTCCCTGGTAAAAACCATCCAGTACTTGCGCGATGAAGGTCACCCGCGTGAAATACACGTGGTAGCCGCCATTGCCTGCTCGGTAGGGATCGAATATGTGCAACGTAGCGAACCTCAGGTAAAAATATGGTGCGGCGATATTGATGAAGAACTAACGGCCAAAGGTTATATTGTTCCCGGATTGGGAGATGCCGGCGACCTCGCATTCGGTACCAAAGTACAGATGTAAATAGTGCTTTAGCACTATTTTTTGTTTTCTTTTCGAGTTACCAACCCTTTCAGTAAAAACATAGTATACTTTAGATATTTCTTTTTTTGTGCAAATGCAAATTGCGCGAAAATTTAATACCCGAATAACCGTTTAAAGCTGAGACTTGTTGTTTTTTTTTCGTATTTTGTATTAGACTCGAAACCTATGCGGAT
>DASUVL010000096.1:0-2099 GCA_036379015.1 Niastella sp. | reverse complement strand
CAAACGCGTATAATTATTGCCCAGCGGTTTTAATACGGTTTCTATGATGTTGGCATCTGGTAATGGGTAGGATTCGTAAAACGCCAGCGCGGTTTCGTAGGCATTTATAGAAGCAAGAATATTTCCGGTTTGTAATTGATAATATCCCTGTACAGACAGCAGATCGAACCAGGCCAGCCGTTCATAATACGTTTTATAGGTTCGCCATGCTTCTGTTTGTGAACGCATCAAAAAATCAATACGCGCCACCGGATCTTTCTCTACATACATCATGCGTTCATAGATCCAATACTCCAGGTCGTCGCGTTCGCGAAAATGGGTCAGTTTTTTTAGTAAAGTGGGTGGAAGGGAAAGGCTGTCGGGCGACGCATATACTCCGCTGGCAGCAAGTACACAATAAAAAAGGATATGTATAACTACCTTGCGCAGGCAGCGGTTCATCGGGTTTCTATTTGGCTAAAGATACTCAATTAGCCGGGATTGAAACGGACGGCCCTCTTTTTTGAAAGTAACAGTTCTTTAAAATTTCCAGCTTGCATACAGCATTATATGTTGATAAGATGGATTAACATATTGCAAAAAGCGGATCCCGGCAGCAGGCCCTGTTCGTATCATACCTAATTGAACATCTGCAAATAGTGCTCCCCGCAGGGTAGCAAAAGATTCTTGTTGTTTCCCGGTTTCCCCTTCGAGTGTAAAAGTTCCCGTTCCATTTGGATTACTCACCAGGGCGCGTTCGTAGTTGTTGGTATTACGACTTATTTCCGCCGCTACCAGTGTGCCGATACCTGCGGAGACAAAGGATGCCAGGTTATAACGAAGCTGCAAGGGGACCGCTTCTACAGAGGCAACCTTTATTTTCTCGTAACTATCGCGGTATTGCACTTTATAGGCTATTCGATTAATAATCGTGTCACCGCCTTGCCGGCGGCCTATAAAACGTTCAAACGAACGATCTGAGCGCAGGAACAATTCCCACTGAAAATATTTTTTGTAAGCGGCATATTCTGAAACAGTAAAGCCCACTGAATATTGTTGCCCGGCTAACCCCGCAGGTACTTTGCCAGGTGTTGAACCAAATGCAACGATAATGCCCGGAGAGATCCCTTTTTTGAAACTGCCTGTAGAACGATTGGTGTAAATAGGTTCGTTCTTATCAAATACAATGGCAGCACGACTTTGGAACGGCACCTTGTGCATCTTTTTTCCAAAACGGATCCGGTACTTTATATACCCTTTTGTAGAATCCGGATCACTTACGCCATCTTGTTGGGTGCCGGGTAAGTAAATGTTATTAAATACAAACTGGATGCTGTCTTTGGTTACTATGGTATCGATACAGCTTTGGTTGCCGGTAGTGGTATGGCACCAGGCACACGCCGGTTTCATACTTACCACTTCCAATGAAGTTGTATTCAATAAGCCGGGTACAGTTATGGTGATCGCTACTTTTTTGGCAGGTCCTTTTCCTGTATTCTGAAATTGTACCTTATAGGCATTCTCTTTATTTTTCCCGGTAAAGCGATAGTTTAGTTTTTTGTTCTTTAACATCATGCGGTTTGGGTCGTGCGACGCTACCACTTGCAATTCGAGATTGAATTTTTCCATGTCCATCGAAGGATCATCTGGAATAAAAAGACCTGAAATGGTAACGACTGCATTTGTATCGCTGATCATCTCAGGCAGGGTATTGATGGTTACGAACATGAATTGTTCTTCGCCTTTTGGCACATTGCTTATTCTCCAAATGGTATGCTTACGAAAAAGATTCATTTCCTGTTTTACCTGTTGCATCATTTGCCGTTTGTCGATAGTTGGTGCATTGGTTACCGATGCAACAGTGAACAGGCCATTTTTCTTTGATTCATGTTCTTCTATGATGTCCGTATTGGGCATCCATGCCATCATCGCTTCAAGGCTGACTGGTTTTTCCTGGTGATAGCTGCGTGTTTCTGAAATGTCAAAACAGTTTTGACTGAATTGCTTTTCGTTATATAACAACATAACAGATCCGCTGGTAGGGGAGGCATTATTGCTTTTATTTCGATAACCGATCAGCAGCACCATGTCTTCTCCCGGCTTGGGCATTTGATTCGATC
>DASUVL010000095.1:0-8997 GCA_036379015.1 Niastella sp. | reverse complement strand
GATTGCCATACTACAAAGGAAGAAACAAGAACGAGCAATCCGATCACTGTGAGCGAACGGATCAACTTCCGGCGTTTAAAATTGATTGCCATGCTATTTATTTTTTGCGTTGTCGTTTGTACGAGATTCAATGATACTGATTGACGGAAGAGGCGGTTTATTCATTCCTTCCCCTAAATAGAAACCAGGATGTGGGGGTTGATTATACGCTACATTCTGCCATACAATGCTGAGGCGGTATTGCGGGTCCTGCATCAAAGTATAGAACCTGTGCGTTGTAGGAATGGTCGTTGTAAAAATGCGCAGCTCCTGGTTATCGCGGGTACGGTAAATAACCTCTTCGCGCCAGTCGCCCAGGATATCGGCCGACAAACAGGGATTGGATTTAGTGCCATTGTTATGCACACAATTATACTCTTTTACATCGAGCAGTTTAGTGGTAACGCTATTGGTATAATCCCACTTGCCAACAAGCGTGGCATTTAATATCTCACTTAACACATCGCCATCCCAATAAATACCCATATTCACGGGTGGCGTTTTATCGGCGATCTTATTGCCTTTGCAATCAAACATACCGGTTATACCGGCGCCTGCAACCCAGCATTCATACCCTTTGTAACGGGGATCAATATCCAGGGCCAGCGCACGGCCAGGTCCTTCCCCATCATTACCGGCGGCAATGGATGGTTTTTTCCAGATCACTTCACCGGTTTTGGCATCCCTGAAATTAGCCCCGGCATCACCAAAACGCTCTTGTGTACCAAACACTTCCATGCCCGGTCTTTCGGGATCCAGGTCAGATACATGCAATGCATCGGCATGACCAATACCGGTTGTGTATAATCCTTTACCATCATCATCAACAGTCATTTGTCCGTATACGATTTCATCTTTACCGTCTCCATCAACATCGGCTACCGTTACATTGTGATTGCCCTGTCCGGCATAGGCAGGGTATCCATTTTCCGTATCAAATACCCAGCGTTGGGTAAGCTTATTGTTTTTCCAGTCCCAGGCAGCGAGTACACTGCGGCCATAATACCCACGGCACATGACCAGACTGGGATGCACGCCATCCAGGTAAGCCACACAAGCCAGGAACCGGTCAACACGGTTGCCGTAATTGTCCGTACGGCCGTTGCCTCCGGTACCACCCCACCCGTTTATTCTACCGCGTGCAGGCATGTAATCAGTTGTAAATACAGCAGCGCCTGTTTGGCCATCAAATATGGTCAGGTATTCAGGGCCTTCTAAAATGCGGCCATCTTTATTACGATAATCTTTTGTTGAATCACCAATCACTTTTCCCTGTGCGTCGATGGTGCCATCTGCTGTTTTCATGGCTATCTCTGCTTTGCCATCTCCATCGAGGTCGTACACCATGAACTGGGTATAATGCGCACCTTCACGAATATTTTTTCCGAGGTTGATCTCCCATAAGAATTTTCCATTCAATGTGTACGCCTGAAAGATGGGCGGATCAGTTATACCACTGTGTGAATTATCATGCCCTTTACCGGTCTGGTGCAAGATGATCTCATAGGTGCCATCGCCATCCAGGTCACCTACACTGGCGTCATTAGGCGCATAGCCAGCTGGTGTTTTTAATGGAATGGAGATATAGCCGGGGGCAGCGGCGTTCGTTGTATATGTAGTGGCGTCTTTTACTTCCTTACCATTCACTACAACTGCCACCTGATAGGTATATGATTGGGTGGAATCTGTTTTTTCATCCAGCCAGGAAGTGACCGCTGTTATAGGCGTTGTATTTAGTTTAACCGGCCTGGCATTATTGGCCGACCGGTACAGATTAAAAGCTACATCATCTTTATCTGTTGCCAGCAATCGCCAGCTGATAAAAACATGTCCTTTTCCATCGGGTGCAGCTACTATCCCTCTGTTGAGAAATTCCATACGGCGCTGGGAAAAGATTGTTATTGGTAACAATAATACCAGGTGAAAAAATGATTTATAGAGATTCACACGAAACAGTTTGTGGTTTATGGTTTAGGGTTTGTGGTTTGTGGTTTGTGGTTTGTGGTTTGTGGTTCTTTTATTCGAGACGCCTGATAATATTCCAGCTTCCCGAATTAGGGGTTTTCACTTTTTCATTTCTTATTTCTCATTCTTCATTGCTATCTCCCTTCAACATTCAACATTGAATATTTAATATTCAATATTTATAAAAACGATTCCCTGTCTGGGGAGCTGCAAGTTCATTTGGTATGCCCCTTTTACCATGGTTACATTGGCTGTACCAGTTTGTTCTAACTGACCTGCTTTTTCCAATTGGGTTATCTGTTCGGCTGTGGGTTGTTGCGGCGAGCCCATTTTTTTCCAAACTTCATAGGAATTACTATGCGCTGCGTCTATCCGGTAATGTTTTATTGTAACCTGCCGGGCGGGAATACCCGTAAATTGCAATACAACGGTAGCCGCTTCACCGGTTGTATCATCATCATGGTAATTCCAGATCATTGCTGTAGCGCTGTGTGCGTCTTTGGCAGCAATGGCGCCTATATCGGCCTTTTGTTTACGTACCCCGGAATCACGAATACTAAATAAAGGATACATGTGATCACTGGTTACAGCGACCCGCTTTCCCGACATCATGCCAAACATTCTAAACACGTTTAACACCGGCTTATCAACGCCGTTGGTAGCCAGGTCACGAAAGCCATAAAACCAGGGCTGGTCCTCAAATTCAAATGACCAGGAAACAGCACCCAGTAAATTCACCTTATAATGATCGGCCAATAAATATTTACGGGCAAATGAAGCAGCTGTGTAAGAAGAATACATCGTGCCGTTGCGATATGCATTCTCGGGGTTGGTGGCCATGCCACAGGCTGCACAGCCTTCGGGATCAGACTCCCCTATTACAATGGGTAAATGACGCCATGCTGCAAACGAAGCAACGATCTCAAAGCCACTGGAGATGTCACGTAGCTGGTTACTGATACCCATGCGTACATGTCCGTTTACAATTTTGGGAGCGCCTTTGGCGTGAAAGGCAATAAAATCAAGCGGAGCGCCTATTTTTCCGCTCACCGCATTGGTATCGCTGATGCAATGGTTTAAAAACGTTTTTAAGAACTGGGCGGCGCCACTACCCGATGGGCCTGTTACATGCGGACCACCGATGCGTGCTGTTGGCAATGCCCGCTTTACCGCATCGGATGTATAGTCGTACAATTTGCAATATTCCTTTACATTCCCTTTCCAGTACCCGCCATTCGGCTCATTCCATAACTCCCAGTACCAGCTTTCCACTTCCTTTTTACCATAGCGGTTCACACAATGTTTCACCCATTCATGTACGAGGGTTCCCCATTTTTTATAATCAGCCGGCGGGTACGCCCACCCGGTGAAGATCTTACCGTAAGGTTGTCCGGGTTGCCAGTCGTGTTTGTATGGTTGGGGATGTGAAGACAATGCTTCGGGCATGAATCCTATCTGCGCCAGCGGTTTCATACCCCGTTGCACATATGTATCAAAAATGCTGTCAACGATGGTCCAGTTGTAAATGGGTTTACCCTGGGCATCTTCGGTGTACACATTGGTAGAGCCCCATTTTAAAGCGGGTGTGCCATCGCCGGTGGTCAATAAATTATGAGCGCGCACATATACCGGCACCGGGCTCAATGCAGCGAGTTCTGTCAATAGCTTCCTGCCATCTTTCATATAGGTATAGTTCGGTTCATCGTAACCAAACCATGCCCAGATGGGCTTCATTTCGGCGGTTTCTTTTGCGTAATTGATCTGTATAAGGGCACTATCCTGGGCAAAAGCTGTTATCGTAGTACACGCGATACTGGTAAGTATGGCAAATTTCAGTAAAGTCAATCGTTTGATCATGAGCTTGCAACCATTAATGCTTGTAAAATTAGGCGAATCGGCAGTGCCACTATCCTGCGGCATCCTGAGTCCCCTTTCCCGCCGCGGCGGGAGGAAATACAGTTACGCCCCGCCTGGATGACCATTCGGACGGCCTTCAGGCCACATGCAAATAGATGCAGTAAGTGAGCTACAGGTTGCAAGGCCCATTGAGGGCTACTATTTCAATAATTGCTGTAATTCTTTCTGCGTAATTGTTAATACCGTCCCGTGCCGGATGCCTTTTGGCATTACCAGTTTATCGGAGATATCTGTCCATTTAACCAGATCATTTGAGGTAATGGCTCCGTACTGATGTTGGGTGTATTTATCAAAATATACGATCCATTGGTTGCCCTGTTTTAATACGGTAGGTCCTTCTGCCCAATAATTGCCGGTAATGGGTACAGAGGGCGCGTTATAGCCGGTTGTTAAGGAGTCGCTGTATGCCATGCGAACATTCTTCTGCGGCGGATACCGGGTTTCATCTTTCAGGAACATTACATATTTGTTGCCACTTTTCTGGATCGTGGCATCTATTACATTAAAACCCTGGTCGTACAGGACCGCAGCTTTGCTGAATGTTTTAAAATCTTTTGTGGTTACATAGTATAAGCGGTGATTGTATTTATTGTCACCGGCTGAATCGCCTTTGGGAAAACGCCCGGGGATGGTAGTAGCCCAATAGATCATGTATTGTTTTGTAGTGGCATCATAAAAGATCTCCGGCGCCCAGCAGTTGAGGGCAGTTGGTTCATGATCCATCACCGGTATGGCTTGTTGTTCGCTCCAATGGATCAGGTCTTTTGAATGAGCGTACCCAATGGTTCGCTCGTTCCAGCTTACCGTCCAAACCATATGAAACCAGCCATCGGACCCGCGTATGATACATGGGTCGCGCATTAACTTGTCTTTTCCGGCTGTGGGTGTTAAAAAGGAACTATCATTTTTTAATGCCTGCCATTGTAATCCATCGGTACTATAAGCCAGGTGAAGTCCATCTTCGCCATTGCCTTTGAAGTATGAAAAGAGAGATATGGATTTTTTGTTCTGTGCGATGGCGATCGAAAACGGGGTCAGAAGCAGGAAGAGCCAACAATAAATTTTCATTATGGAAAATCGTTTGAAGCAGCAATATATGACAAATGATAAATATCAATTATCAAAAGGACCCTAATAAGGCCTATGCTACATCAAACGGGTTGGCGGCAGCAGGTTGTGTAGTAGACAGGCTTTCATTAAAGGAATGCCACTTTTTAATGATGCCGGTAACCAGTTCTTTTATGCCTGTAATAGTTACAATTACAAGGAAACTCAATACAAACATACCGGCGGCAAACTGGAAAGGATCGATATCTGACCAGGCCGGAAAGCCGGAAAAAGGTGATTGCGGCTCAATGATAGCAATACCACGTAATTTGAACTCGATGAAAGCTCCGGTTACCAATACGGCATTGAGGAGAGACGCTACGATTAAATAAGGCCAATTTTTTCTCATAAGGAGGTGATGTGAGTGGTTATTGATTAATGCCCGTCCGAATGGTCATCCGGGCGGAGTTGTTTCAGGTATTTACATGTTAATGTCGTCGTAATACACCAGGAACCACTTGCCGTTCTTGAGCTTGAACCGGCGTTCTACTTTAAACCCGCTCTGGTCGATCCAGAACTTTTCTGTGACCAATGTATCTGTCACGTTAAGGCTGTGTCTGTATTCTGTTGTATCTGCATCTGGAGGAAGACTGACCGGTGTTTTTAAAAACTCCCAGTTCTTTTTTGACCACCTGGTATTTTCCAGGTCATTTACACATTGTCCATCTATTGGGAAGGGTATTCTTGAAAGCTGGAAGTTGGAGTCGGAATGAAATTGCGTATTGAAGCTGTCGAATGGTTCTGCGCCGGCTAAGTTGTTCATCGTTGCGATGGTGGGTGGGGCCTGAATAGGCAGCGGCGCCTTCTTCTTATCACTCCTGTTACAGGCAAACAATACGCTTACAAACAATGGTAGAAACTGGTAAGGTTTCATAGCGATCAAATTATGTTTAAGAATAATATCACATCATCCTTTCGCTTTTACAATTCCAAATACCGTTCCTGTTACCCGTAATGGGGAAAACTTGTTGCTTAAACGTTGGATTAAATTATATGCTTAGGACCACGACGGGAAATTCCTTCTGCCATTTAAACGGCTTGCAAGCGAACAGAGACATTGCTGTTTAAGGCTCGTTAACAAGCTGAAAATTAAGTGACCTCAACGAACAACCAGCAGTAGCGATATCATCATACATATATCTATGTATTAGTCTTGCCCTTACACAAGGCATTTCTACTCAGACAGGGACTGAAATTCCCAAAATGAATACAGGCCAGCCTGGGCGCTGGTTTTATAAATATTGACAATCATTCGTTTAATGAAATGGCATGTAGGTTGGCCTATTCAGGTAAATCAACCTAATATGAAAAATAAAAACTCCGACAACCGAAAAACAGTCCTGCTTATTATATGGGTAGTGCTCTGCTGTATATTGGCGCTGCAACGTGCTTCAGCCTAGGTATGTTCAAACCCGGCTATTGTTATATATGGACTAACGGGTACCGGCTTCAATGGGCATGAAGCCTTCACTAATTTGTATGCTTATCCCCATCAAGAGAGTTCAAGATCTCCTTCAATTGTTGCGGGGCCAATATGCCATTGTGCCTGAAAAGCACCTGGTAGTCTTTGTCGAGCAGTATCCAGGCAGGAAAGGATACGCCTCTTTCTCCGGACAGTGCAACAGCCAGATCATGTATGCCGGTGGATACACCTGTTGCCTTATAACCATACCTATGCTCATGAAATGTTATATTCTCTTTCCGCTCTGCGTCAAATTCTACATAATAGACATTTTCTATTTTTGCCTGAAAGTCTTTGTTGTTGCGTAACTGTTCTTTTTGTAGCTGACAGTATTTGCACCAATCGGTCGTTAACAGAATAAGTACCGGTTTGGCCAATGTACGCATACTGTTGTCTACTTTTTCTATAGGAAGTGCATTGACCTGGGCAGTACACCATGTCCCCATTGCCAATAACATGGCCATTATTAGAATGAAACAGCATTTTTCCGATTTCTTCATATTCGGTTATTCTTATCTGAATAAATTATAGCGTGCCCCCAGGAACCCTCTGATGCCCTGATTTGGACCGTAAACATACGAGGGATCGAACGTAAGCCCGTATGGATTTTCAGGAATTACTACCTCAGCCTTGCCATTGGCATCAAACTGCACATTTTTATCGAATGGATCGTTAGCTCTTGCTATAATAAACGGATTTCCTTTATTAGGCGTCCAATTCAACAGGTTTTTAACACCGCCATATATTTCAATATCCTTCCCGATCTTTTTAGTTAACTGGATGTTCTGAAGGCTCCACCAGGGTGATTCCGCACGTCGGGGGTCGGTATCACTTAATAATGGTAAACGCATAGGACCATACAGGTTGCCGGTATAATCAACAGTAAGACCGATGCTTCTAAATGTATAGCCGATGTTCCATACGCCTGTAAATTTTTCCGTAAACAATTGCCTTATCTTTTTTCCATCTTCTTTTCTATACACATCCATAGCGGTAGCTCCGGCAAGTATTTTCAATCCATTAGGAAAAACAATGTCTGCATTTAAAGAAATACCGCTCGATACCGCATGCCCCTTAAGGTTATCGTAAATGACCTTATTGGGATCAGTATCATAATCGGCAATGATCTTATTGTTAAACCAGGTATAAAAAGCCGTTGCATCCAGCCCTATAAATGTATTACCAGCGTAAATTTTCTTCACGAAGTTCACATTACCATTCCAGGATGTTTCCGGTTTCAGGTCATTAATAAACACCACTTCCCTTGCGCCTGTAAGTGCTGCATGATCTTCTGTAAATACGTTGGCTACCCGGTAGCCGTTACCGGCACTCAGCCGCAATATATTTTTCTTATTAGTTGAACTCCATTTATAATTAAGGCGTGGTGAAAGAATACTGCCATGGATGGAGTTATGATCGTAACGCACACCCAGTAACAGCTTGTTGTTGCCGTTTAAGGCAATTTCATCCTGAACGAATAAACCGGGGAGCTTCGTATGGGCAGGCTTGTTCTTGCTTACATCATTGGCATCTGCGGTAACCGGTGTGTTATCATCATAAAACGTATAGCGATAAGTGAACCCCGTTAAAAGGTCATGCCTGCCCAATGTTTTAAACCAGGTCAACTGCCCGAAAGCGATATTCTGGTCGGCCATATAAGCCGTGTTGCCATACACACTATTCTGGTCATGCCAATTGGCGCTGAATTGGAACATGATCTTTTCTTTTAGCGGTAGTTGATAAGCACCAAAGACTTCCCATCTGCTGGTATAAATACTTTCACCGTACACTTCATCTCCTCCTCTGTACTTTTTCGACCAGTTCATTTCGCCTCCCCAACGATCTTCATAAACATACCTGCCAGCAAGCGTGAACACGCGGTTATCCTTTCTGTCAAAATTCCACTTATTAAATACAGAGATACGGTTCTGGAGTGTTACATCCGTAAAATTGTCGTTATTGTTGTCAACAGGATTTTGGTAGTTGAAATAATTTACCCCCACTAATGACTGCACCTTATTTCCCATGTTGAATTTTGCAGCCAGGTCAGCATTTACTTCACCCCAGCTTGTTCCAAATACATCCGCAGATAAAACAGGTGCATTCGCCGGTTTTTTGGTAATGATATTGATCAATCCTCCTACAGCTTCACTCCCATACAATGTAGAGGCCGGTCCCTTTACAATTTCAACACGCTCAATAAGTGACTGGGGAATACCACTCAGGCCATATACGGTAGACAAACCACTTACAATGGGCATTCCATCAATCAGCACCATGGTGTATGGCCCTTCTAATCCGTTAATATGAATATCCCCGGTATTACACACATTACAGTTCAACTGAGGGCGAACACCGTTCACAGTCTGCAACGCATCAAAAATAGACGGTACGGGATTGGCTTTAAAGAATTTGGCCGTATATACTTCTACGGGAACGGGGCTTTCCTGTTTTGACACTTCTTTCATTGTTCCTGAAACAACTACTTCATTCAGCGAATTTTCCGT
>DASUVL010000094.1:0-3808 GCA_036379015.1 Niastella sp. | reverse complement strand
TCTACACCACCTTTATATGTACCTGCCTGTTCAACGCCATACTCGCGCATGTCCTTGACCACAATATTCGACAAATCAGGCATGTGGTACCTGTTGCTATCAGATGATCTTGATTTTCCTGAAATTATCACTGTTGGGGGCTCCGTTTTTGAGGGTTAAAGTCACCAAATTTAACTTAATGCCTAAATACAAAATGGGCATGTGTACACCCTGTGGATAAAAGCCGGGCCTCAAATACAATAAATTATATAAATTTTTGTGAGTCAGTGTTTTGACTGTTCGGCTGCTTTTTGTTAGTTATGAACCAGCTAAGTACCTTCGCAGCCTCAAAAACACATGCATTATGGAATTCGGTTATTTTCACTACCCGCTGCCGGTAAACGAACCTGTATTATCATATGCGCCCGGGTCGCCCGAAAAAAAGCGGCTTAAGGAAGTGCTGGCTCTATTAAAACAGGAACAGGTAGATGTACCTATGTATATTGGCGGCCTGGAAGTGCGCACCAACAAAAAAGAAACCATGCGCCCGCCCCATGAAATAAAGCATATACTGGGGCATTACCATACCGGTGAAGAAAAACATGTAAAACAGGCCATTGAAGCAGCCCTCGCTGCCCGCGAAAGCTGGGCCGGTATGAGCTGGGAAAACCGTGCTCATATTTTTTTAAAAGCTGCCGACCTCATTGCTACCAAGTATCGCCCATACATGAACGGTACTACCATGCTGGGCCAAAGTAAAAATGCTTACCAGGCTGAAATTGATAGCGCCTGCGAGTTGATTGATTTCTTACGTTTCAATGTACATTTCCTAAGTGAAATATACCGTCAGCAACCTATAAGCGCTGCAGGTGTACATAATCGCATGGAGTATCGTCCGCTCGAAGGATTTGTGCTGGCCGTTACACCATTTAATTTTACAGCCATTGGCGGTAACCTGCCCACATCGGCCGCTATGTGTGGTAACGTGGTAGTTTGGAAACCGGCTCATACCCAGGTGTATTCAGCCCAAATGATTATGCGCATTTTGAAGGAAGCCGGCTTACCCGATGGCGTTATAAACCTGGTTTATGTTGATGGTCCTACATTAGGTAAAGTATGTTTTAACCATCCCGATTTTGCCGGCGTACATTTTACCGGTTCTACCGGCGTGTTCAATACCATGTGGGAAACTATTGGTAAGAACATGCATATGTACAAGTCGTATCCACGTATAGTAGGAGAGACCGGCGGAAAGGATTTTGTAATGGCACATAAAAGCGCTGATCCGGATCTATTGGTGACTGCCTTATTACGGGGCGCCTTTGAATTTCAGGGACAGAAATGTTCTGCGGCATCGCGGGCATATATTCCATCGAACCTGGCCGAAGAAGTAAAAAAGAAACTGGTAGCCGGCATTGAAAGTTTTGCTATGGGCTCTGTAGAGAACTTCAGCAACTTTATTAATGCCGTGATCGATGAAAAAAGTTTCGATAAAATAGAAGGGTATATCGAAAAAGCAAAGAACGATCCCAAGGCAGTATTATGGGCGGGTGGTAAATGCGATAAAACGGAAGGTTATTTTATTCAACCAACCGTAATTGAAGCCAAAGACCCCCAGTACGTTACCATGTGCGAAGAGATCTTCGGACCTGTATTAACGGTATATGTATACAATGCCGATAAGTTTGAGGATACGCTGGAGCTGGTGAACAAAACATCACCGTATGCATTAACCGGATCCATCATTGCCCTGGACAGGGCGGCGGTTGAACTGGCTACGGTGAAACTGCGCCATGCAGCCGGTAATTTCTATATTAATGACAAACCTACCGGCGCTGTGGTGGGGCAACAGCCTTTTGGCGGGGCCCGTGCCAGTGGCACCAATGATAAAGCGGGTTCTATTTTAAACCTGTATCGCTGGTTGAGTGCCAGAACGATCAAAGAAACGTTTAATGCACCGGTCGATTACCGCTACCCATTTATGGCGGAGGAATAGTACCCCCGGTCCCGATGTGTCGGGAGGGCTGGCGGAGCGTAAATCCTGAGTGAAGTAGAAGGCCCGGACGGCGTTTAGCATTGGTTCTTGTGAGTTGAAATTTAGGATTTGTGTTTTGAAATTATGATGGGTTATATAAATAAAAAAGGGATCGTTCATCGATCCCTTTTTCTATTTGAGATTGAAATAATCTTATTTCTTTCCAATCTTTCCACCGCCACCCAGGTGAACCTGGAAGCCGATGCTCAAACCAAAATTGTTATTTCTGTCGCCATTAACTTCATAAGCATCGCCACCCCATGATCTATAATACAATGCAAATTCCAGGGCGGTGTTAGGTGACAGGAATAAAGCCGGACCAGCCTTAATTTGGTAATAATTACCACTTACTGAGGTACCACCCTTTACTTTTGAACTACCAAAGCCGTAAGAAGCATCAGCGAATACATTTAGGTCGCCTGAAGGCATAAAATAATAGCGTAAAAAGGGAGCAATTGAAAATGCTGTCGCCGATCCGGTGGAAGTAGTTGAACCCACTTTCGTTTTTGTTTTAGTATATCCAAATTCAGGGCGTAAGCCAGCGGCAAACTGGTTGATAAAGAAATAGCCAAGATCGGGGCTCACCATGATGTCGGTTTGTTTTGAATCACCTTGTGAAGAGTGATTAAACCCAACACTCCCCCCAGCTAACCATTGGCCTTGATTTACCTGGGCAAAAATTGCGTTGGAACTAACAAGTAAGAAAGCAGCAGTTAAAACCTTTTTCATTGTTTTAGTTTTAGTTTTTACCTGAATGTGATAGTGATTTTGAACAGGGGCCAAAAGTAATGGGTATGTATTTAAAAATAAATTAATACGGCTGTATTTATAGCGGTTTTACGCATGGTATTTTATTTATTGATCATACTCAATAAATACATCACACTAAGCGTTACTGGTACGTAAAGTGATCAAATCAGATAAAGGCAACTTACAACCTGATGCGTAAACAGGACAACTCACTGCATCAGCAAGGTTAAAGGCGTTCCGGGAAATTAATATTATGTTTTATTTTAATGATTAGGTTTCGCTGCAAAGCAGATCCCTAGTACAGGATACTATTGTCAAAAATTGCGATTAGTTGGTGAGGTTATTATATTTTTTTTCAATTCGTCGCAAAAAAAGTTCATTTCATAACGGATAGTATTTTGTGTATCAAATACCGTGTTATACATTTGTTAATACCTTATGCCTATTGGAATAACGCCGAAATCCAAAAAAATTACAGGCGGAGGATTGCTGAAAATCCTAAGAGTAAGCGCCAAAAAACCCTTCAATCAATTCAACATGATGAAATGTTTAAAAACATTGACTGTTCTTTCTGTGCTCTCGATTTCATTTGTTATTCTGACCTCTGCTGTTCCTGCAGGTGACAATGCTGAAAAGCCAAACAAAGTTCAACAGGCTACTTTGGCATTAGACAAAGCCTCTGCAGACGGTAAAGTTTCCTATCAGGAAATTAAAAGTATAGCCGAAGACCTGAAAGGTAGCAAGCTGACCTTGAAAGAAAAGATTGGATTGAAATTATTCGGTAAGAAGATCTCTCAAAAAGCAACAACTGCTACTGCTGGTGAAAAGTCGCAAATCATTGCTGCTATTCTCTGCTTCTTTTTAGGCGGTATTGGTGTTCACCGTTTTTACCTGGGTTATATCTGGCAAGGTGTTGTTCAGATCCTGACTCTTGGTGGTTGCGGTATCTGGGCGTTGATCGATTTCATTCGCATCCTCACTGGCGATCTTAAGCCAAAAGATGGTGAGTACGACGTTACCTTCTAATTTAATTTATTAAAGGGT
>DASUVL010000093.1:0-19889 GCA_036379015.1 Niastella sp. | reverse complement strand
ATTCAGCCCTCAAACTACTTATGGTAAATACACTACCCCCAACCCAACTTCGTCTTCGTATAGTTCCGGGCAGGACTTTTATACCGTACTAAGAAATTATATTACTTATAATAAGAAACTCGGTAATAACAATTTGAATGTATTTGTTGGGCACGAGGCTAATTTGAGTAAATCTGCAAGTTCTTCTGCAAGCCGGTCAGATTTTCCTTCTAATAATGTGCAATCTATTTCCAGCGGTGATCCTTCTACTGCAAGAAACGGTGGTAATTATGGCCAGGGTGCTTCAGAATCTTATTTTGGACGTATTAACTATAATTGGTTAGACAAATACCTGTTTACAGTAAACCTGCGTAACGACGGTTCCGATAAATTTCCAGCGGAGGATCGTTGGGCATTTTCGTATTCCGGTGCATTTGCATGGAAATTGAATAACGAAAAGTTTTTGGCACAGGTTACAGCCCTAAATGAATTAAAGTTACGCATTGGCTATGGTTTAACCAATAATCAAAATATCCCAAGCAATACTTATGTAACCCAGCTTACCACTGTTGCTAATGGCTTGTCTGGTACAGCACAGTATCAATCCAATTTGGCCAATCCTGATGTAAGATGGGAACAAACAAAAAATACCAATATTGGATTAGATGGCGCCCTCTTTAACTGGGGATTAACTTTTTCAGTAGATGTTTACGATCGTCATACCGATCGCCTGTTATTAAAGGTACCATATCCAAGGTATTCGGGTACAACCACTGATTATTCACCAGGTGCTATGATTGCCCCTTATGTAAATGTGGGATCTATGAGCAATAAAGGAATTGACATCAGAGTAGGAACCACCAATATCCGCAACAAAAATTTTACATGGAAAACGGATGTTACTGTATCACGTAATATCAATAAAGTATTGTATTTAGGTGCTGGCGGCGATGATGCCAGCCTTGTTAAGTCAAACTCAAAAACTGTAGTAGGCAGGCCTATTGGCTCATTTTACGGCTATATCTATGATGGCATATTTGCTACTGCCGAAGATTTTAAAAACCATGCTTTGCCAGCCGACCAATCAGGCACACCTCGCCCGATTGCAAATGCAGGTGGTGGTATCTGGTATGGCGACCGTATGTTCAAAGACCTGAATGGCGATGGTATTATTGATACAAAAGACCAAACCTTTTTAGGTTCACCACTTCCAAAATTCCAATTTGGGTTCAATAACTCATTTAATTATAAGCACTTTGATTTGAACGTTTTCTTTAGTGGAAGCGTAGGCAACAAAGTGTATAATCAATTACCGGTTAATCAAACGAACCCTTTAAATAATACCAACTATTTTACCGGGGTATTAAACTATGCGAAAACTGCTTTAATTAACCCTGATGGAGATCCTAATAATGTAAACAATGTTTATGTTACCAACCCCAATACCACAATTGTAAGCCTGAGAAACGATAATACCAATGAGAATGGGCGTTTTTCAAATTTGTTTTTAGAAGATGCTTCATTTATTCGTTGTAAAAACATTACCCTGGGGTATACTTTGCCTCAAAACATACTGACAAAAGCGCATATTCATGCACTTCGGTTATATGCCAATGTATCGAACGCATTTATAATTACAAAATACAATGGTATGGATCCTGAAGTTGGCTCCTGGAATCCACTGGAGGCTGGTTATGATGGGGGTCGTTATCCTCAATCAAGGGTATTCACCTTTGGCGTAAATGTGAAGTTAACAAAGTAAAAACTATTAATTTTTATGAAATCAATCAATAAATTATTCATCCCTTTGCTATTGCTTGTGGCAGCAGCCGGATGCAAAAAAGGTTATCTTGACCGCCCTTCTCTATCTCAGATCGCTTCCAATAATTTTTATCAAACTACTGCAGAAATAAGATTGGCTACTGCCAGCCTTTACGGTGGTGCTCCCTGGTGGGGATGGCATACTGGCGGTTTTTTACAATTTGGCGATGTTTTAAGTGGAAATGGAACCACTGGTCAATATCAGGGTACCGATAATAATGAACTTTTTGCAGTAAACCTGTCGGCTTCTAACGGTTATGTGCGAGATGCATGGACAGGCTTATACAATGTTATTGGCCAATGCAACAATACTATTCTCGGCATACAACAATATGCCCCTGCTACTGTTACTGCAGCAGATAAAAATGCGGCGATAGCCGAAGCAAGGTTTATACGCGGATATGCTTATTTTAATTTGGTTTTGCATTGGGGGGCCGTACCTATTGTGGAGGATAACAGCAAGCTGATCAAAGAGCCCCTGCTTAACCGCATAATAGTTTCTGATGTGTATAAATTTGTAACGAACGATCTTACTTATGCTGCACAAAACCTACCTGTTACGGATATTGCAGGCAGAGCAACTACATGGTCAGCACAAGGCATGTTGAGCAAAGTGTATTTAACCATGGCGGGTTTGGGTGGTAATGGCTCACGCAACCAGGCTTATTTAGACAGTGCCAAAAAATATGCAGGAAATGTGTGCAAAAATAGTGGCAAGACATTATTCCCAAATTATTATGACCTGTTTAAAGTAACAAATAACGATGTTCCGGAAGTTTTATTTGCTTTTCAATGGGCAGCAGGAACCGGTTATGGCAATGGTAATACGTTCAATAATTATGCGCCAAGCAACACGATTATGCCCAAGAAAGGTGGGGCATGGGCTTCTATGAAACCTACTTACGACTTGTATTTATTGTATTCCAATAAAGATACAGTACGACGAAAAGCCACCTTTATGATTAACGGCGATTACTTTCCGGAATTGAATGCAGCGGGTGGCGGTTACAAGGCTACTGGTTCGAGTTTGAAAAAACACATAGTTGGTAACGATATAGATAACAGCTCGCCGCTTATGGATTTATGGTCGTCGCCTGAACATGATGCTGTGCTTAGGTTAGCCGATGTGTATCTGATATATGCTGAAGCTATTATGGGAAGCAATACGACCACTTCAGATCCCGAGGCCTTGTTGTATTACAATAAAGTGCGTACCAGGGCAGGTGTTGATCCGCTTTCAACCATAACGCTTGATAAGCTTATCAGCGAAAGAAGAATTGAATTTGCTTTTGAAGGAAACTATTGGGGGGATCTGGTAAGGCTTTCTTATTGGCAACCAGCTAAAGCGTTGGTTATTGTAAATTCACAAAACCGGCTTTTTTTCAATTATACTGCCGGAGTTGCTACACCAGATGACAGTCCTGTTGTGAGTGTGCTTCCTGCAACACCCAGCTCATTTACATTGCAAATACCCGCATCTGAGTTAACCGCAAATCCAAAATTGGCAGAACCACCTGTATCTTATTATTAAGCAATATCATTATAATATACTATTATGAATAAAATATATAAAGTAAGTTATGGAGGCCTGTTTTTCTGTGTGTCGATGGCATTGATACTATTCATGTCTGCATGCAAAAAGTCAGTAGATGGAAGTCCTGTAATTACCGAGGTTCGTAAGTATGTTGCATCTCCGGGTGATTCTGTTTTATCCGGCGTTGTGCCCGATGGACAATGGGTGGTTATTGCTGGTCAGCATTTACAAAATGCACTTCAAATAACGTTTAATGGAGTGCCGGCTACTTTTAATAATGCAATATTTGCTTCGAATAGTGTTGTCGTGCAAATTCCTTCCATTGTGTTTTCAACAATAGATACGAATAAGCTCAATACCATTGAGTATACAACGCCCGGAGGTACAACAACGTTCTCTTTCAAATTGACCCCGGCTGTACCAACCATTACAGCTATTTCCAATGTATTTGCCAATCCCGGAGACTCTGTTTTTATTTATGGAGCAAACCTGGTTTTAGTTCAAAAGTTTACTTACGGAGGAACTAACATTCCTTCATTCAAATCAAACCTGTATGGAACTTCGCTTGGTTTTGTTATGCCAAACCCAGCTCCTACAAGCGGAGATGCAGTAGTAACTACCAGGAGCGGCACAGTTGTTTTTAAAATAGTGGCACTACCAACTATTGCAGGCGTTTCCAACGAAAATGCCAGCTCCGGTGATTCGGTTTATGTTTATGGTACTTACCTGAAAAGTATTCAAACATTTACGTTTGCCGGTACAAGTATTACCTCTTTTGTTTCATCAGCTGATGGAAGTTCCGTAGGTTTTGTTTTGCCTGCACTTTCACAAAGCGGGCCGGTATCTATTACAACGGCGTTTGGAACAGCTACTACTCCTTATAAGGTCAATACTCAAACATATCTGCAAGACGGTGTTATAATGAATTTTGAAGGTGGTTGGGATTTTAATGGTATGGAGGGATGGTGGGCAGCAGCAGCTGGTGCTGTTAATAATGCCGCAAATGATCCTTTCGGCTGGCTTACTCATACAACTGCTTTTGATGGAGCATCTGGTAAGAACAATACGTTGTTTCCCTTTTTAGATAAAGGTGTTTTTGCAGCTGGTGAAGGGAATAATTGGGGAGGAACTGGTACTAATCTCAGACCAAATCAATGGATACCAACGTCAAATCTTTCGGATCCTGTTGGTGATTGGGCAATTAAATTTGAAATGAGTGTTGCTAAACCCTGGAATGACCTTTCCCTTTGTTTTGAAACATACTTTGACGGTAGCTATATTGTTCGTTTGGAACCATGGAAAACCTCTGCTTCAACTACGGCGGCTGTCACCACCAAAGGTTGGACAACAGTAACCATCCCTTTATCTGCATTCCGTGCAAAAGATCCAACCCTGGGTGTTGGAATGGGTGCTTCGGTTACGAGTATAGCTAAATTATTGGGTACTGGTAACACAGGGTTACATGTTTACCTTATGAATTTCGGTACAAAAACTTCAGCAACGGGCTTTTATGGTGCTTTTGATAATTTCAGAATTGTAAAAGTTAAATGACAAGCAGTCAGTACGTCAGCAGGGTTTCTACCCTGCGACTTTTATAAAAATTTTTAAAAAAAGTATAAAAACATATAGATGAAAATGAAAACTATCTATGGAATAGCAGGCATTTTTATTACCCTTCTGGCAATCAGTTCCTGTAAAAAAACAAAAGCAGATTCACCGCAAATTTCTATTTCAAATATTACAGATACCATACCTGAAAATGGAGGAACCAAATCCCTGTCATTTACCTGTAATGATGAATGGAGTATTGATACAACTGGTTTTGGCTGGGTAAATATCAGCCCCATAGCCGGCGGTAGCGGTGAAGCAACCATTACTTACACAGCAACGGCTAACAAAACGGGCATTAGACGTAATGTAATTTTAAAGCTTAATGCTGCAAATGGCCAGGCCAGGCGAATTACAATACTACAGGCACCGGTAATCTTTGCTTCATATAATACCTCACTCAAAGCACCGGATGCAACCGGCATGGGCAGTACGGCTATGGAAATAAATTCAAAGATCAAAATGGGGATGAATATTTGGAACACGATGGAATCACCAGGTGGAGAAACCGGTTGGGGCAATCCTGTTATTACTCAATCGCTGATTGATACGCTAAAAAAAGCCGGTTTTAATGCAATAAGACTTCCCGTTGGTTATTGGAATCAGGGACATGTTGACAAAAAAAACTGTAAAATTGATGATGCCTGGTTAAACAGGATTAAAGAAGTAGTACAATATTGTGTAAACGCTGGTATGTATGTAGAAATAAACCGCCACCATGATAATGCTGGTTACAAAGATAATAGTGGTAATGGTATTGATGACCCTAAGTTGTCTGGTGCACAATTAGATACTGCAAAAGCTATACATAAAGCCCTATGGGAGCAGATAGCTACCAAACTGCGTGATTTTGATGAGCATGTAATGTTTGCAAGTTACAACGAGCCCAATGCCACAGATTTGCCATCAGCTACTGTTTTACACGATTTGCACCAGATTTTCATTGATGCAGTTCGTTCTACAGGAGGCAAAAATGCGTATCGTACTTTAGTGCTCCAGGCACCAAACACATCGCTTGATCTGATGAACTATTTTGCTCCAGACGGAATACCAGGTTTGCCTAAAGATCACGTTCCTAATAAATTGATGCTTGAATTTCACTGGTACTCACCTCCTAATTTTTGTATACTGGGTGATGATGCAAGCTGGGGCAAAGAGTGGCGTTATTGGGGTAAGAACTTCAAATCATTGACCGACCCGGAACATAACTCAAATCCAGATGCTGAAGAAGAGTATATGGAACGCAACATGCAATGGGCAAAGAAATCTTATGTGGATAAAAACATCCCTGTACTAATTGGCGAGTTTGGTGTAGAATACCATGCCAATGATCTTGTAGGACATCCTGCAGATTCAATATTGTCTTTAACCTCAACCGCACATTTTTTTGGACATATGGTAAGAACTGCCCGTGCCAATGGGCTCTCGACGTTTTTGTGGGCTGGTGTAATTAACAGGCAAACTGAAACAATAGCAGATAAACAGCAGTTAGATTCTTTACGCAAAGGAGCTGGGTACTAGAATAAAACAAAATAAATCGTTTAGGTAATAGGATAGCAGTCTTCGCTTTGCAAAAGGACCTGGGGATGGTCAATGAAAATTGCACCATCTCTCAGGCCCTGCTAACCGATATTTAATTGCTGACCTATAAATACAAAAAAAATAAAATCAAAAGGAAATATACAATGATAGGTTTTCTGATTGCTGTACTGTTCTTTACAGGCTGTCATAATAAGAACGATGTGATTTATCCATCATACAATGTATCGCCAAAAGCGCCTGATGCAACCGGAATGGGCAGTACGGCTAAACAACTGGCTTCAAAAATTAAATTAGGCTGGAATATTGGGAACACGATGGAAGCTTCAGGTGGTGAAACAGGCTGGGGTAATCCTGTCATTACTGAAGATTATATAAAATTCGTAAAGCAGCAGGGATTTAATGCTATTCGTATTCCCTGTGCGTGGGATTGGCATCATATAGCTGATCAGTCAACTGCTCTTATAGACCAGCATTGGCTCAACAGGGTAAAAGAGGTGGTAGGGTATTGTGTAAAAAATGATATGTATGTTTTATTGAACATTCATTGGGATGGAGGATGGTTGGAAAACAATATTACCAGGATGAAGAAAGACTCGGTCAATGCCAAGCAAAAAGCTTACTGGGAACAAATTGCAACGGCCATGCGTGATTTTGATGAGCACCTGATTTTTGCAGGCGCCAATGAGCCTGCTGCTGAAAATGGGGAGCAAATGGAAGTACTCGCCAGCTATCATCAAACCTTTATCAATGCAGTTCGATCCACCGGCGGCAGAAACAGCTATAGGGTACTTGTGGTTCAGGGACCGTCAACAGACATTGAAAAGACCCATAAACTTATGAATAGTCTTCCCACAGATGCGGTGAAGGACCGGATGATGGTGGAGGTTCATTTTTACACGCCATACCAATTATGCCTGATGAATGGCGATGCCAATTGGGGCAAAATGTTTTATTACTGGGGTGCCGGCCATCATTCTGCTATTGAACCTGATCGCAATGCCACCTGGGGAGAAGAAGCTGATATCATCAATTTCTTCGGATGGATGAAGACGAAATTCGCCGATAAAGGAATTCCAATTATCCTGGGAGAATATGGGGCTTACAGACGAAATGGTAACGCTAATGGTCCGGTGGATAAAGCAACACATAACGATGCCGTGGATCATTGGATAACTTTTGTAACCAAACAGGGGAAAGCTAACGGTTTTTTACCATTCTGGTGGGATACAGGTGGCGCCCTGGATAGACGAAATCTTACAATAAAAGATCAGCGTACAATTGATGCGCTCGTTGCTGGCGGTAAATGACATAAAAACCGATTCCAAACAACCAAATATAAAACCAATGATTAGAAAAATCTTCATCCTGTTGTTATGTCACATTACATTTTATACAGCCTTTGCACAAAATGTAACTATTTCAATTAATGCAACGCAGAACAAACGCTTGATTTCACCATACATATATGGACGAAATGAAGGCTTTGACAAACCTGTGCAATTTTATAAAGATGCGGGGTTGCGCTTCGCACGTATGAACGGAGGTAATAACGCAACTGGCTATAACTGGCGTAAAAAAATTACGGTTCATCCCGACTGGTATAATAATGTGTATGGTACTAGTTGGGATGCAAATGCACAAACCATTGCTACCAATTATCATGATATACAGGGCATGTTTGCCTTTCAATTACTGGGTAGGGTTGCATCCAACACCAATAACAACTTCGACGACTGGGCTTTCAACCAATCTCAGTACTGGGAGGGGCATGGTCAGAATTTGGCCGGCGGGGGAGTACCCAATACGCAAAATCCCGGGGGTAAGGCGTTGGTGGAAGGAGACTATAATTTGTTTACGCAACCATGGCCTGCCGACTCTTCTGTAGCAATTCTTAATCATTGGTTTGGTGCCAATGGTTTAGGGCTAAACAAAAACCAGTTTGTATACTGGAATATGGACAATGAGGTAGATATATGGAATGGCACAACTCACTTACAAAACAATATATTTTCAAGCGTATTGACGGCTGGTTAAATGAACATTTTGGAGCAAACCATGGCATAACATGTGGTGTAAGCGAATGGGGTACCATGGCAAGCAGCAACCCAACCCTTGAATCTGTTATATATGCTTCGCATTTGGGTACATTTGCAAACAATGGCGTTGAATTCTTTTCTCCATGGAACTGGTCTATCGGCATGTGGGAAACCTTGCACCTCTTTAGCAGGAATGCAAAAAAATATAGTGTTTCCAGTGCTTCTTCAAATGAGAATACGGTATCTGCTTACTCTTCGGTAAACGAAAATGCCGACTCTTTAACGGTGATGCTTGTCAGCCGTGACATGAGCGCTTCCCGCACTGTTACCATCAATCTAAGTAATTTTTCTGTTGCCAATGGAAATTATAAAACATTGCGGTTGTCATCTTTGCCGGCAACAGAAACTTTTGTATCGCATACGCAAAATGCGCTGACAGAAAATACCGTGGCTGTAAATTCAAATTCATTGACCATAACGGTGCCGGCGCTTTCTACAACAGCCATTCTGCTGGTTAAAGCCACCGCACCTGCTGTTACCTACGTTACTTTAGCTAACCGGGCTACCGGATTGCTGATCGATGGTATGTACAGGAGTACCAATGGTGACAATGTGGGCCAATGGAGTAACAGCAGTAGTACTGCACAGCAATGGTCAATAGAAAACGTTGGAAATTATGTAATGCTGAAAAACCGCGCCTCAGGTTTATACGTTGACGGTATGTACAGAAGTGCCAATGGTGATATTGCAGGGCAGTGGAGTAATAGCGGCAGTGATGCACAGCAATGGACAAGGGAGACTGCAGGAAACTATGTTAAGTTTAAAAATAAAGCTACCGGATTATATCTCGACGGAATGGGGCGTACCGTCAACGGTGATAACTTGGGCCAATGGAGCCAAAGTAACAGTAACAACCAGCAATGGACATTAGCCACTGTTGGAAATGGACGAATAGCAACAGTTGCCGATACTGATGGGGTGCTGTTATTACCAAATCCATTCAAATCAAGTTTCAACCTCAAAGTTTCGAAGCCGGAAGAAATAATAAGTATCACCATTTTTGACATGTTAGGCAGGCAGGTTGAAACCATTGGGCGTTCAGCAATTTCAAACTCAGTGACAATGGGAGCTTCCCTGAAATCGGGAATGTATATGGTGCAGGTATATGGGATTAACGGAGTTACATCATATAAGGTGGTTAAGAAATAACATAATGAAACCATGAACACTATTGGTGAATAGCAATAGTGTTCATTTTCAGTGCTTTGTGAAAACCTCTGCTTCTTGAAATTTATAATAGCGGAACATAATATATTTTAATCCCACTCCATTTGTTAACTTAATGCCGATTTTGCTGAAATACGGACAGAAGTGCTGGGCTGATAGGGCAAGATCTTGCTAAGTTAAATTTATTGTGATGCGTTTTCTTATTTCGATTGTTTTACTGTTATTATCGCTTGCTGTTTTTGCTCAAAGTGAATACTATAATTTTTCCAAACTTGATACGTATACCGGTCTTTCGCATAATCAGGTCAATGCCATAATAAAAGATCCTGGTGGTTTTTTATGGTTTGGTACTATGTCTGGTCTCAACCGCTATGATGGCTATTCATGCAGGGTATTTCGTAAAAATCATAATGACAGCGCTTCCTTGCTGGATAATAATATATTGTCACTTTATGAACTGCCCGATGGAAAGATGTGGGTGATGACCATGGGAGGGGCCTGTGTTTACAATCCGGATACAGAAAAATTTGATGCCGATTATTATGCTTATTTACAAAAGCTTGGTTTGCCTGCTGGCAACATTGCATATATCGTAAAGGGAAACAACGGAAGGTACTGGTTCCTGTACGGTAACATGGATCTGTATTTTTATTCAACGAATGACAAAAGCGCAAAACCATTCAGGCCGAAGTATGCATTCCCTACAGATAAAATAAACTCCGTTAATGAAACAAAAGACGGAAAATTGTGGATAGTGTATCAGAATGGGCTTTTGCAGGAATATGATATAGCATTGAATAAAATTATTTTCTCCAGCAATGCTTTTCAGAAAGTGAAGCAAGGGAAAAATGCCAATAATTTTTTTATAGACAGCGATGGAGATCTCTGGCTATGGTATTATACCTCCGGGGTTTTTCTTTTTCATCCCCAGGATAATTCTATCAGGCAATTTGATAAAAATTCTTTTCCAACAAAGTTGAATTCAGATGTAGTAAGTAGAATTATCCATGATAACAATGGTTTGATATGGGTAGGAACGGACCATGGGGGCGTTACGCTGATCGACAAAAGAGACAACTTCAGAACTACTTATTTAGTGAATGATCTTAAGGAGCCCAAAAGCCTTAGCCAGAACGCTATCACTACATTATATAAAGATGATAACGGAATTGTATGGTTGGGAACCTACAAACAGGGTGTAAATTATTTAAATAGCAACATAACACAATTTCAGTATTATCATCACCAAGAATCAAATACAAAGAGCCTTCAATACGATGATGTTAACCGGTTGATTGAAGACAGATCGGGTAATATCTGGATTGGGACCAATGGAGGTGGATTGATTTATTTCGATAGAAAAAATAATACCTTCAAACAATACCTGCACGATGAAACCAACAAAAACAGCCTGAGCAATAATGTAATTGTAAGCTTGTGCATCGATCATGAAGATATTCTCTGGGTTGGGACTTATTTAGGGGGCCTCAACAGGTTCGATGGAAAAACCTTCACGCATTACAGGCATAATGATTATGATTCTACCAGTTTGGCAGATGACAACGTATGGGAAATATTTGAAGACAGGGACTTGAATTTATGGATAGGTACTTTGGGCGGTGGACTGGAACTGCTGGATAGAAAGACAAACCGGTTTAAACATAACCTATATAATGAAGGCCAATCAGGCGGCCCCTTATTTTCCAGTTATATATCAAGCTTACTGCATGACAGAAAAGGTAATTTATGGATTGGTACAGCTTCAGGGGTTGCTGTTATTGAAAAGTCTAAAGCTCCTGTTATTTATTATCAGGACAAAAACAATAAAAACAGTTTAAGCAACAGTAATGTTATCTGTTTGTTGGAAGACAGCAAGGGAAGAATTTGGGTAGGGACCAGGGAAGGTTTGAATTTGTTTAACGAGCAGACTAAAGAGTTTCAGACATTTACCACATCAGATGGTCTTCCCGATAATATGATATTGAATATTCTTGAAGACGATCATCAAACATTTTGGATTTCCACGCCTGGCGGATTATGTAACGCCATTCCTGAGCAAAGCAAAAACGGGCTTGTTCTGTCTGTTATTAATTATGATGAAACGAACAATCTGCAGAACCGTGAATTCAATGACAATGCAGCCCTCAAAACGCGGGCAGGCGAATTGTTTTTTGGCGGGCCCTCCGGTTTCAATATCATTGATCCTGATAAGATCGGTAAGCCTGTTTATCATCCTAAAATTGTTTTCACCGGTTTGCAGATATTAAATAAAAATGTTGAGCCAGGCGAGCTGATCAATAACCGGGTTTTACTGAAACAATCTTTATCAAAGCTTTCCGGTATTGACCTGAAGTATACCGAAAACGTTTTCTCCATTCAGTTTGCTTCGCTTGATTTTACCCACAGCAATAGCGATAAGTATGCATATATGCTGGAAGGATTTAATTCAGACTGGTGGTATGCCGATGGTAACCAGCGGAGAGCCACATATACAAACCTTAATCCCGGCCATTATACTTTTAAAGTAAAGGTTTTAAAAAGGGATGGTTTATGGAGTGATATAAAAACGTTGCAGATCAATATTCTGCCGCCGTTTTGGCGAACCCCCATCGCATATAGTATGTATGTATTGGTAGCTGCCGCATTGTTACTGGTTATACGACGCATTGCATTGGATAGGATACATATGCGTTTTGAAGTGCAACAACAACGAAAGGAAGCAGAAAGGGCTCATGCCCTGGAACAGTTGAAAACAAAATTCTTTACGAATGTAAGTCATGAATTCCGTACGCCATTGAGCCTTATCATGGCTCCATTAGACAAGATCATTAAACAATCTACTGATGAAGAACAGAAAAAGCAATTAAATCTTGTACAACGTAATGCCAAACGCCTACTGAGCCTGGTAAACCAACTGCTTGATTTCAGAAAAATGGAGGTACAGGAGATAAAACTGCATCCTTCCATTGGCGACATTATCAGGTTCAGCAAGGACATCAGCGGCTCATTTATGGATATTGCCGAAAAGAAGACGATCGGGTTTTCATTCTCCGCTAATATTGACAGCCTCGAAATTTATTTTGATAAGGATAAGATAGAAAAGATCTTGTTCAACCTGCTTTCCAACGCTTTTAAATATACCCATGACAAAGGAATGGTCAGCATCAACCTGATTTATAATCCGCCAGTAAATAATGAAGGCGATGGTATGCTTGCCATAGAAGTAAAAGATACGGGCATTGGGATCCCTGCCGATAAGCATGAAAAGATCTTTGAGCGGTTCTTTCAAACGGATGTGCCGGAAAGCATGGTGAACCAGGGAACAGGTATTGGCCTGGCCATCACAAAAGAGTTTGTAAAATTGCACAACGGCATCATAACTGTAAAGAGCGAACCGGAGCGAGGTTCCTGCTTCACTGTTTTTCTTCCTGCAAAAAAGTTCTATAACGCTTCGATCCGGCCCATAGCTGATCCCGAACCGGTAGAAAATGCCGAACCGATGTTATTGGAAGAAAGCAAAAAGGGTGATAAGAAGAAAACAATATTGGTAGTAGAAGACAATGAAGATCTGCGTTTTTATTTAAAAGACAATCTGAAATCACAATACCATATTGAAGAAGCCACAAACGGAAAGGAAGGTTGGGAAAAAACAGTATTGCTGAATCCTGATCTTATAGTGAGCGACATCATGATGCCTTTAATGGACGGCGTGGAGCTGGCGAGGAAAATTAAAACTGAAACCATAACTGCCCATATCCCGGTTATATTGCTTACGGCTATGGGAAGTGAAGAAAAACAACTGGAAGGTTTAAAGGTGGGAGTGAATGATTACATCACCAAACCATTCACTTTTGAGATCCTGGCTTCCCGCATCAGGAATTTGTTAGCGCAGCAAAAATTATTGCAAAAGAGGTTTCAAAAACAAATTGAGGTCAATCCGCATGAGGTAACCATAACGCCTGTTGACGAAAAGTTCCTGAAGCAGGCTTTGGAAGTCATTGAAAAAAACATGGATAACCCTGAGTTTTCTGTAGAGGACCTTAGTCGTGACATGCATATGGACCGTTCAACCTTCTATAGAAAAATTAATTCATTGACCGGTAAAACCACAACAGAGTTTATCCGTTCGATCCGTTTGAAAAGGGCTGCTCAATTGTTGGAAAAAAGCGGTATGTCAGTGGCCGAAGTTGCCTATGAAGTGGGATTCAATAACCCGAAGAACTTCACTAAATTTTTCAAAGAAGAATTTAAGGTTACGCCTTCGCAATATGTTGCCAATAAAAAAGATAAAAGCGCCTAAGACCTCCGTATTGAACAATACTATTATGGAAATCAGGTATTTGCACCATTTCATGCCATAATCTGCACCATTCAGGTCCCGTGTTTTAAACAGCACAGCAATAGTTTTACAGCATTCAATAAACGATTGTATGCTTTATATGAAAATACGACTGTTGCTGTTTATTTTGCTGACATCTTCTTTGTTAAATGCTTTATTGGCAGCTTCACCCGGATATATAACAACGCCCGATGGCGTAATCATTTTCACGGATCCGCTGGTTACAGGTACTTCAAATGCAGTTAAGCTGGAGGTGATTGCAGATAATATAATAAGAGTTATTGCGACCCCTGGAAATGAAATTGCGCCCACGCAAAGTTTGGTCACCATCTACAAGAAAAGATCTGATCTTTTCTGGAATGTCATTCCTTCGAAAGAAAGCGTGACGCTGAAAACCAAAAGCATTACCGCTATTGTTGACCTCAAAACAGGGACCGTCACCTTCCTGAACCGGGACGGCAAAAAGATATTGGGTGAAAAAAAGCCGTTTGGGCGACATTTTCAACCCACGGTATTTGAGGGAAAACGGCATTTCAGACTTACGCAAACTTTTCAAACAACGCCTGATGATGCCTGGTACGGATTAGGCCAGCATCAGGATGGCATATATAATTACAGGGGACAGAAGGTAGAACTTTTTCAAAACAATACAGAGGTTGCCATTCCCTTCTTGATCTCCTGCAAAAACTATGGTATACTTTGGGACAATTATTCGCTCACAACGGGCGGCGATACCAGGCCGCTTCATCCCCTTTCTTCTTTGCAGCTTTTTTCAAAGACAGGAGAAACAGGATGGCTTACGGCTTCCTATGCCAACAACAAGCTACACCCTGGCGAGGTAATTACTGAAAGAGCTGAGTCAAGTATTGATATGGGATACCTGGATGATACAAAGATCGGGCTTCCCTCCCAGTTTTCGCCAGCGTCAGGCATAATAACCTGGGAAGGCAACCTTGCCAGTTACCTGTCAGGCCTTCATCAATTCCGGCTTATTTTTGGCGGCTCGTTGAAAGTTTGGCTGAATGGAAAACTTGTGTTGGACCATTGGCGAAAGGCATGGAACCCGGCGCCTGCATTAATTCCCTTCCATTTTAAAAAAGGAGAAAAAATACCTGTCAAAATTGAATGGATCCCCGAAGGCGGCGCATCCTATATTTCTTTAAAATGGCAGGAGCCTTTGAGCGCTGCAGAGCAAAACAGCTTTGGTTTTTCTTCGGAAGCGGGTAAGCAAATAGATTATTATTTCATCTATGGCAATAATATGGATGAAGTGATCTCGGGTTATCGCAACCTTACGGGTAAGGCGCACATCGTTCCAAAATGGGCATTGGGTTTCTGGCAAAGCCGCGAGCGATACAAAACGCAGGATGAAATTTTATCGACTGTTGATGAATTCAGGAAAAGGAAAATTCCTATTGACAATATCGTTTTGGACTGGAGCTACTGGCGGGAAGCCGAATGGGGCAGTCAGGATTTTGATAAGACCCGCTTTCCCAATCCCGACAGCATGATCGATGTACTTCATAATAAGTATAACACGAAGGTCATGATCTCTGTGTGGCCAAAGTTTTATGAGGGCATTGCAGCCTACAACGAATTTGATAAGAACGGCTGGTTGTACAAAAGGAACATTGCCGACAGGCAAAGAGACTGGATCGGTGAGGGATATGTTTCCACATTCTATGATGCCTTCAATGAAAAGGCCCGCAAAGGTTTCTGGGACCTTATCCACAAAAAAATATATACGAAAGGAATTGATGCATGGTGGATGGATGCCAGTGAGCCGGATATTCTTTCCAATGTTGACCCGGAAAAAAGAAAGCTTCAAATGAGCCCAACCGCGTTAGGCAGTGCAGCCGAATACCTGAATGCCTATCCTTTACAAAACGCAAAAGGTATTTATGAAGGGCAACGTTCAACCGACCCTGATAAAAGAGTATTTCTTCTTACACGTTCCGGCTTTGCGGGTTCACAACGATATGCCGCTGCCATTTGGAGCGGGGATATTGGTTCCACCTGGCGGGATATGAAAACACAGATCACTGCGGGTGTTAATTTCTCCCTGTCAGGACTTCCTTACTGGACAATGGATATTGGAGGATTTGTTGTACCTGAAAAGTTTGAAAAACCCGATGCGGAAAGTTTGGAAGAATGGAGGGAGTTGAATACACGCTGGTACCAGTTTGGCGCATTTGTTCCTTTGTTCCGGTCGCATGGACAATTCCCTTACAGGGAAATATATAACATTGCCCCGGATGATCATGCCGCATACAAGAGTTTCCTTTATTACGATAAACTGCGCTATCGTTTACTTCCTTATATCTATTCATTAGCCGGCGCAGCCTATCACAATAACTACACCATCATGCGCGGACTGGTGATGGATTTTGCATCTGATACTACGGTATTGAACATCGGCGATCAGTATATGTTCGGTCCCTCGCTGCTTATAAATCCGGTGTATGAATTCAAACAAACCAAACGTGAGCTCTATTTGCCTGCTTGTGCAGGCTGGTATGACCTTTATTCGGGAAAGTGGTATCAGGCCGGCCAGAAAATAGATGCTGCAGCTCCTTATGAACGCATACCTGTGTTTGTAAAAGCCGGTTCTATTATACCTTTCGGCCCCGAATTACAATACACGGCCGAAAAACCGGCTGATACCGTCACCCTCAATATTTATACCGGTGCAGATGCTGTTTTCAACCTGTACGAAGATGAAGGGACCAACTACAATTATGAAAAAGGCGCTTTCACCAACATACCAATAAAATACAGCGAAGCAACAAAAACGATCACCATTGGCGACCGAAAAGGATCATTCAATGGAATGCCGCAAAAAAGAACGTTTCGTATCAACTTCATCACGCCCGATAAATCGCAGCGTCTCGATCTTGATGCAGGGTACAACAAAGAAATATCCTATCAGGGGAAAAAACTGGTGATAAAAATGTAGTTAAGTTAAATCCACGGAAAAAATACAGATGAAAAAAATGATTTTTTTATTATTGGCAATCCTGCTTTCTTCCATGTCGGGAAAACTAATTGCCCAAAGCTCAAAACGGAACAAGCCGGTCGTACAGGAACGGATAATACAAGCCGACTTCAACAAGGCCGCAGGCAGAACTAATACCATGTTCAAAGATTGTGTTGGAGCAGGTCGTGCAAACGAAGGCCTTCGGGCCGATTGGCAGCAGCAGCTGGCTTATGTAAAAAAAGAATGTGGTTTCAGGTATATCCGTATGCATGGTCTTTTAACGGATGACATGGCGGTTTATAAAGAAGATAATCATGGGAAGCCCGAGTACAATTATATGTATGTTGATGTATTGTTCGATTTTTTACACAGTATTGGAATGAAACCCTTTGTTGAACTCGGTTTTATGCCTTCAGCGCTGGCAAGTGGTCCTCAAACGATCTTTTGGTGGCGGGGAAATGTTACACCGCCAAGAGATTACAACAAATGGGCTGATCTAATTCGTAACCTGCTTCTTCATTTCACAGAACGTTATGGCGCAGATGAAGTAAAGACCTGGTATTTTGAAGTGTGGAACGAACCGAATCTTTCGCCCGGATTCTGGACCGGATCGCAGGCGGATTATTTTAAATTATACAAATACACGGCACAGGCAGTTAAAAGTGTAAACGCAGCATATCGCGTTGGCGGACCGGGAACTGCCGGAGCTGCCTGGGAATCTGAAACGATTGACTATTGCCATAAGAACAATGTACCCATAGATTTTATAAGTACCCATGCATATGGAGTAAAGCAGGGGTTCCTTGATGAGTTTGGCAATGGAGGCACCGTGCTTGATAAAGATCCTATGAGCGTTAGTGGTGATGTACTTCAGTCGCGAAAGGAAATTGCCGGTTCGCCAATGCCAAACCTCGAACTCCATTATACCGAATGGAGTGCATCCTATACCCCGGCTGATCCTATTCATGATAGCTATCACGAGGCCGCGTATGTGCTGCAAAAATTGAAGCAGGTTGGTAATGCAGCCAACTCTATGTCGTATTGGGTTTTTACCGATATTTTCGAAGAATCCGGCCCCCGCTTTACCCCTTTTCATGGAGGTTTTGGCATGTTGAACACCCAGGGCATTAATAAGCCGGTATTCTATACATACCAGTTCCTGAACCGGCTGGGAGATATTGAATTGGCCAATACCGATTCCTGCTCATGGGTTTGCCGCGATTCAACCGGGAATATGCAGGCGCTGGTTTGGGATTTTACCAACACGCATCCGGGCGATTCAGTACACAACCAGGTGTATTATATCCGCGATTTACCATCCAGATCAAAAGGAAAATTAAAGGTCAATATCGCCCATGTGCCCGACGGTATGTATGCCCTTGAAGTGTATAAAACGGGTTACCGTTGTAACGATGCGTATTCCACCTATCTTACTATGGGAAGGCCTGCGCAATTGACCAGGCAACAGGTGGAACAAATAAAAAAACAAAATGATGGTTCACCGGTTTCCAAAGAGGTCATTATAATAAAAGATGGAATGCCCTTTTTAAAGGACCTGGAGATCCGTGAAAATGATGTTTACTTTTTGAATCTGGTGAGGCTTTGAAATTGTTTATAAATCAGCCGCACTGTTTCTATAACTTTAAAAATACAAGTATAAGATGATGCCGATTCGATCAAGGCATTTGTTTGTCATCATTGGATTTTTTTTCTTTTTCAAACTGAATGGAAATTCGCAGGTGCTTCATGTAGGCGCCAATTACCATCCCCACGATGATAAAGATCCGGAGAAAGTAAAAAAGGATATTCAAGTTACGTCCCGGACGTTTAAGCGATGTATTCGGGATACGTGTTGGCAGTTATACCGTAATATGGATGCCCGTATTGTGGAGATCAGTAAAAGTTCGCTTAACTATAAAATACTTTTTGTTCCTGGTGTTGCTGTAATGGATGAAGCAACGGCGGCTAAGATCTGCAACTTTGTATAAAGATCACATACTTTACTTAAATGTAAGTGGGGAATCGAAAGAGATTGCAATGAAAGGAAACGCACGAAGCATGCTGAGGGATAAAGATTACACCGGCAATTTCACGCTAGCGCCTTACGAACCGGAGTTTATCGAGTTAAAATGAGCTGCGTTCTTCACCGCGCTGCATACATTAACTCATTCCTTTTTCTATATTCACCCGGCGTTAAGCTGGTTACCTTTTTAAAGATCTTGGAGAAATAGGGGAGGTTATCAAACCCTGTTTCTTCTGCTATTTGTATGTAGGATAAATTGGTCGTTGCTATTAAATATTGGGCACGTTCAATTCGTTTTGCATGTATGTAGGCGAGGGGTCTGTCCCCGGTGAATTGTAGAAACAATCTTGAAAAATAATCCTGGTTCAAATTGGCTCTCTTGGCTAATATGCCAACCGTTAGATCCTTTTTTAGATTTAACTGAATATAACTGATCGCTTCCAGTATTTTTGATGGCACCGGATCTGGATTTTTAGCTCTAAACCTATTGGAATTTAAAAAACGCGAGATCAATTGAAGAATGATGCCCTGCGTCTCCAGGTACGTGGAATCGCTCACAATATTATTAAGCTCCTGGTAACCCCTGTAATACACATTCTTCTCATACACTTTTGGATTATCTGAACGGTTAATACCCCGGCCGGGATTTATCTCCAGCAGGCGTTTAAAGTTTGCAATATCCGTTTCGCGGGCCGGCACTTTTATGATGGTACGGTTGTATTCAAAAAGCGAAATGCCTACTGCTGATTCTTCAAAAAAATGAAGAAAGTATTGACTGAGGTAGTTGTCGCAACGCAGGTGGC
>DASUVL010000092.1:0-8158 GCA_036379015.1 Niastella sp. | reverse complement strand
AAACCGATCACTATGGTAATAATACCTACACACAATACACAGATGATCTTGAAATATACCGCGAAATAGACGAAGCGGGTAATATAACCGGATACGTATACAACGAAAGAAACCTGGTTAAACAAACCATTTTGCCCGATGGCAACAGCCTGCAGTTTCATTATAACGAGTACAACCAGCCCGCACTGATCATAAACACCGATGGGAACAGTCAAACCTATGGGTACGATGCCAGGCGAAGACCGCGCTTCATCAACTATCCGAACGGAAAAACCACGGCCTACGAATACAATGAAAAAGGGCAATTGCACACGATCGTAGAAACAGGCAACCATAAAACAATAATGACCTTTGATGAAGACGGTAACCTGGCCGGTGTGCAATTGAGCGATGGAGCAACGGCTCACTGGAAATACGATGCGCTGGGACGTTGTGTACAGGCCACCAATGGATCGGGACAGGTGCGCCGCCTTACCTATGATGCCCTGAACCGGGTAAATAGTCTTCATTTACCCGATGGCAATACCATCGTATTACAGTACAACGCCTACGAAGAAGTGATCAGGGCCGCAGACAGGGATGGAGAAGTAACCTTTGAATACACCCCGATGGGGAGTATAAAAAAACGCCGTCAGAACAATACCGAGCTGCGCTTTATATACGATACCGAAGAGCGGTTGCGCACCATTGTAAATGAAGAAAATAAAACATACCGGCTCGATTACAATAAGCGGGGAGAGATCATCAGCGAAATAAAGTTCGATGGCGTACAGTTGCAATTTGAACGCGATGCAACAGGTAATATAATTAAAACAAACAGGCCCGGTGGGCGATCAACACAATATGAGTACGATGCCAATGATAATATAATTCGTATACTCTATCACGACGGTAGTTGGGAACTGTTTACGTATGATAAAAATGGGAATCTGCAGGAAACTTCCAACGAATACAGCACAGTACGGTTCAGGCGTAATAAACTGGGATTTGTTGAAACAGAGGAGCAGGATGAATATACCGTACAAAGCACCTATGATAAGCTGGGCAACCGCATTCGCATAGCCAGCAGCCTGGGCGCCGATATAAAAATGAAACGTAACCAGCTTGGTCTGGTGCAAAATATGCAAGCTGCTGTAGCAGAAGCTTCACGCCCTGAGGGAATCACCGCCTGGCAGGTTCACATGAAATACAATCCGTTTGGGCAGGAAATAGAAAGAATATTACCCGGTGGCTTAACCAGCGAATGGCAATACGATCAGGCCGGCAGGCCCGGGGAACAAAAAGTAAGCCGGAACGGCGTAGTGCAAAGCTGGAAAAAATATACCTGGGACGCCAATGAACAGCTTACCAATATTTTCGATGCTTTGGCAAAAACCAGTACAGGGTTTAAATATGACGCATTCGGCAACCTGGCACTGGCGCAATATGCCGATAAAAGTATCGTACATCGCACCGCCGATGAAAGCGGTAATTTTTATGAAACAACCGCCAAAACCGACCGTACCTACAATACGGCCGGGGCTTTGCAGGAATGCAAAAAGTATATCTACAAATACGACGATGAAGGCAGGCTCATTAGCAAAACCAATAAAACAACCCATAAGAAAACCCGGTATGTGTGGTTTGCCAATGGTATGCTCAGGAAGGTGTTGAAGCCCGATGGCAAAACCATTGAATTTACTTATGACGCCCTGGGTCGGCGGATATCCAAACGCTGCGCCGACAAGGTTACCCGGTGGGTATGGGATGCCAATGTGCCATTACATGAATGGACGTACGACATAAAAGATAAGCCCCGTGCAGTGGTGAATGAATGGGGTGAAATGACATGGGATAAAGAAGAACCCAATCCCAATAATTTACCGGCAGGGCAGGCTGGCATCACCTGGATTTATGATGCCGATGGGTTTGTACCCTGTGCAAAAATAGAGCAGGGGACTACCTATAGCATTATATCCGATCATTTGGGTACACCCAAAGAAGCGTATGACGCAACCGGTAAAAAAGTTTGGGAATGCATGCTGGATATTTATGGAAGGTCGAAAGTGATAACTGGAAACAAAGATTTTATACCTTTCAGGTATCAGGGGCAATATGAAGATGCAGAAACCGGCTTGTATTATAACAGGTTCAGGTATTATGATGCAGAAGCCGGCAATTACATCAGCCAGGATCCTATTGGCATAGATGGTGGCCCGAAAGTGTATGGCTATGTGCCAGATACCAATACGCTGATTGATGTTGCGGGTTTAACGCCGCTGGATCTTGCTACATTAAAACACATGGCCCAGCATACGCTTGATTTTTCAACCGGAAAAGACCAGGCAGTGTTTTGGTCAACCAGAAGTAGCACGCAAAGTAATATGGAATATGCCCAGAAATGGGCCGATAAAGTAGGTAAAAAAACACTGGAACAAACAAAGGGCGGAAAATATTTAAATGACCTGAAGTTATTCGGTAGTGGTGGTGCAAAAATGGGCATATCGGCTAAGGAGGCCGCAGAAATATGGGATATAGCGTCGGAACGATTTGCAAAAGCGGCCAGTGGTGAAGTGAATGTATTTTCAACTTATTCCAAAAAGATAAGTGCACATGGGTTACGAACCTGGTGGCGCATAGAAAAGCCCGCCTTATTGAAGAATACTAAAGTAACCAGAATTACCCGAAGGAAAAGAGATGGCAGTAAAACAAAAAACGGACATATAAAGTGCCGGTAACCCATAAAATAAATCGTAGAAAAAAGTTGATATGGATAAAAGAACAAAAGCGCTCGTTCAGCAGCTAAAAGCAGATAATGAAGAAGTGCGTCGGTTTACAGAAGGAGATACCCAATATGGTATGTTAATATTAGAACGGGGCGATTCGATGTTCTTCCAGCAAAACGATGCCGGTTTTATTTGTGATATCTCTGCCAGGTATGCAGTGATTATGCCTGATTCGATTGTTGAATGGGATAACGGCAATAAAATATCCGGTGAGGAAAAAGATAAACTGCTGGAGGTAATAAAGCGTTTATATAAACAAACCTATCTGGATGATCTGGAGCTGTATTCCAAAAAAAAATAAACTGATACCTGCATACGTAGAAGCACATACAATAAAAGATCCGGAGAACCCCTTCGAAAACGCAAAATGGTTAATTGCTTGATTGTACGGGAAATGCATCATACATGGCTGTATGTTGCACTAGCCAATTAACTATCTATTAATAGAGCATTAAACCGAATCTTTTCCTTATGTACGTAGCCAACACGCACCTGAAGCCTGTGATAGGAATTGATATTCACTTTGTGAATCTGCCTTTTCCTTTTGTACCACTTCCGCATCCTTACATCGGATTGGTAATAGATCCGTTTGATTATCTTCCCTTTATTGGCGCAACCGTTAAGGTAAATAATGTGCCAAGGGGTAATACCGACACGGGCGGTATGATCATCACCTTTGTGCATATTCCCTTTGGCGCCGGCTTTACGTTAATACCCATGATCGGTCACGATAGCCAGAATTTTTTCGGCAGCAAAACAGTACATGTCGACGGCGCTCCCATGAGCGGTGCCGGTTATGTGCTTATGACCTGTAACGATATCGGGCTACCGCTTTCTTTCCGGCCGGGAAAAAAATTCAAACCCATTCCTTCGTTATATCTGCCTACATCTTTTTGTATACCATTGCAATGGGGCAAACCCGTAATGGTGGGAGGCCCGATGGTGCCCAACTTCAGCCTCATGGCATTATTAAAAGCATTTGCTTTTGGTTCTTTTCTAAAAATATTTGGTAAACTTGGCGGCAAGCTGCTGAAAGCACTGAATCACAAAGTGCTTAAGAAATCACTTGCTACCAAAAAACTCAGCAATCTGTTCTGTAAAATGGGCTTTGAACCGGTAGACCTCATCTCTGGCCGTGTAAATTATGAATACACCGACTTTGAATTACCGGGCACTATTCCCATTAAATGGACACGTACATGGGACAGCGATTCTGCCATTAAAGGTCCGTTAGGGCATGGCGTGCAATTGTCATACGATCGTTGTGTGCAGCTTTGGCCCGAAGAAGAAGCGTTATCAGTAACATTGGCAGATGGCCGGCAGGCTATATTCCCGCTGCTTCATCATGGTGAAAGCTTTTATCACCCGCAGGAAAAAATGTTATTACACCGCAAACAAAACGGGCATTTTTTGCTGGAAGACTATAACGAATCATTATACTATCATTTCAACCACGATATTGAATCAGGCATATGGAGCCTTTCATTTATAGAAAATTACAGCGGCAACCGCATACAATTGCATTACACCGGCCGGTACCTGCGCGCCATCACAGACAGCGCGGGCAGGCAACTTCTTTTTCAGTTAGATAAACAGCACCGCATAACGGAGGTAAAAGTAAAACACCGTGACGTTGAACAGGTACTGGCCACCTATGCTTATAATGAAGCAGGCGATCTGGTACGCATTGCCGATGCATTGAACCAGATTGTAAAAATTGAGTACCGCTATCACCTGATGATCAAAAAAACCGACCGCAATGGCCAAAGCTTTTACTGGGAATACGACAGTAAAAAACGTTGCATCCATACCTGGGGTGATGGGGGAATTTTAGCAGGTTTTATTGAATATCATAAAGGTTATAACATAGTTACCAACTCCCTGGGCGAAAACACCACCTATTATTTCGATGAAAATAATTTATGTGTTCAGGAAACTGATCACTATGGCAATCACCAGTACACGGAATATACCGAAGACTTTAATTTGTATCGTGAAATAGATGAACAGGGGAATATTATGGGCTACGCTTATGACAACAAATCGCGGTTGAAAGAAATAACATATCCCGATGGTTCTACAGAGAATCTTCATTACAATGAATACAACCAGTTGACACTATTGATTCATCAGGATGGAAGTAGTGAGACTTATGGATATGATACCCATCGGCGATTGCGGTTCGCTAATTATCCAAACGGCAGAACGCTTTCTTATGAATATAGCGTAGAGGGCCAGTTGGAAGCAATCATTGAAACAGGTAACCGCAAAACCGTATTGACTTATGATGAAGACGACAACATGGTAAGCATGCAGCTACCCAATGATACTACTGCTTACTGGAAGTACGATGCGCTTGGACGTTGTACACAAGCTACAAATACAACAGGACAGGTGCGATATTTTGAATACGATCGGTTGAATCGTATATCCAATATACATTTACCCGATGGGGATTTTATAACGCTTGGGTATAATGCGTATAACGAAGTGATCCAGGCTGTAGACAGGCATAGTAGTGTTCAGTTTGAATACACACCTTTAGGCAATCTGAAAAAACGGAAACAAGATAAAGAAGAACTGCAATTTTTATATGATACCGAAGAACGCCTGAATACTGTTATTAACGAAGTGGGGAAACATTATCGGTTTAACTATAATAAACGAGGGGAAATTATCAGTGAAACAGGATTCGATGGTTTACAACGCACATTTGAAAGGGATATTACCGGTAAAGTGATCAGAACAAAGCGCCCTGGTAACCGCTACTCGCAATATGAATACGATGCCAATGATCGGGTTGTTAGGGTAGAATATCAGGATGGCAGTTGGGAAATGTATAATTATGATAAAAACGGTAACCTTTACGAAGCCATTAATGAACATTGTACTATCCGGTTTACCAGAAATAAGATGGGCAATATTGAATCGGAAGAGCAAGATGCTTACATTGTTCAAAGTATATATGATAAATCGGGCAACCGTATTCACATTAAAAGTAATTTAGGTGCAGATATTCAGGTTGGGAGAAATGAAATAGGATTAATAACCCAAATGCAGGCTACTCATTATTCGTCCGGGATGTTGGAACAGCCGGAAGAAGCCTGGCAGGCACATATCAAATATAACCAGGCAGGTCAGGAAATTGAAAGACTTTTACCGGGCGGATTATTTTGCGAATGGAAATATGACCATGCGGGAAGACCAGGTGAACATAAAGTAACCAGGAAGGGGATGGTACAAAGCTGGAAAAAATATACGTGGAATAGCAATGACAGGCTTACCAATATTTTTGATGCTTTATCACAAGCCAATATCCATTATAAGCATGATACGTTAGGCAACCTGATATTTGCACAATATGCCGATAACAGCATTTTAAATCGGGTTGCCGACGGTATGGGAAATTTTTATGAAAGCGCCGGAAAAACAGATCGCAGATACAATAGTGCCGGTGCTTTACTTGAAAGTGAAAAGTATATTTATAAGTATGATGAAGAAGGCAACCTGATCAGCAAAACAGAAAAAAACAGCCGGAAAAAAACGCATTATGAATGGTACGCGAATGGCATGTTGAAAAAGGTAATAAAGCCGGAAGGAAAAGAAGTAACGTTTACATATGATGCCCTGGGCAGACGGATATCAAAATGTTTTGCCGGAAAAATAACCCGTTGGCTGTGGGACGGCGACGTACCCTTGCATGAATGGACTTATAATGAAAAAGAAAAGCCACAGGCTGTAATTAATGAATGGGGTGAAATACTTTTTGAAAAACAGGAACCCAACCCGCAAAATTTATTGACTGAAAACAAGAGTATAATCTGGATATTTGAAACAGGCAGTTCTGTCCCATGTGCAAAGATGGAAGGAGATAAAGTGTATAGCATTATAAGTGATTATCTGGGTACGCCTAAAGAAGCGTACGATGTAACAGGGAAAAAAGTTTGGGAAAGTGCTTTGGATATTTATGGAAGACCGAATGTGATTACGGGAAACAGAAATTTTATACCTTTCCGTTTCCAGGGACAGTATGAGGATGACGAAACAGGGCTTTACTATAACAGGTTCAGGTATTATGATGCCGGCAGTGGTAATTATATTAGCCAGGATCCAATACGATTAGCCAGCGACGAGCCAAACCTGTATAAATATGTATCAGACACCAATTGGCTAATCGATATTTATGGCTTAGCCTTTAGTTCTGGAAAACCTCCTCATGAGGCATTGGTGAGGGTATTTGACCAAAACCAGAATATAGTGCATATGGAACAGTTGCGAAGTGGTAATATGACCCCCGATGAAAAAGCGCTTGGCTTTCCCAAGGCATCACTTGCAACGCATACTGAAGCAAGAGCTGTTAGAAACATTCCCTTAGCACCTGGACAGCGAATGGAAATATTAGGCCAATATCCACCTTGTAGCAGTTGCCAGGGAGCTATGAGAAAAGCTTCTAAATCAGGAAATTTAATTGAATACATTTGGAAAGATGAGAATGGAATTGATAGAAAGAGGGCTTATCAAAATGGTAAAAAGGTTAAAAAAATGTGTAAATAAAAAAGTATGAGTGTTATTAGTTTTAAAGCCCAGGTTATTAGTGCTGAAAAAAACCGGGAAGATAAATACTATATGGTTGGCCTGGCAGATGGCAAATTTGACTATGAGAATTATGTGATACTTCAAAAAGCATTCAAATTTGATAAAGATGATATAGATGCTGGAATGGATGGTCACTATTTTGAAGTGAACGACCAGGGTAATTCGGCATACAAGTGTTGTAAAAAAGTTATCCTAAGAAAAGATTCAATCGAATTCATATTAGATTCCAGCAGAATAAATGATATAGAGAACATTGTTATTGATGTTTCCGGAGTAAAAATAACTGCTAAATTTCTGGAATATTTGCGCGAAATACTTGGCAATATACTGGAAGAAAGCGTATGAGATATGATGAAATAGGGAACTGCGACCTCACCATACCCCCGCAAGAAAATGAAGGATTCGATGAAGACATGGTGAATCCACGCTTTGCAGAATGGGTACGCACTACCTTTAACGTTACCATTCCTCAAAAAGGCGAGGAAATAGTAAACATTTATGACAAATCTTTCGATAACTGGGTACAGGATCAACAATCAGAATATTCATAGACCGTACAGCATTGAAGAAATGGATTAAAGTATTAATTCCGTTTTTTTATTTATTGACAAGGGCTGGTTTTACCAGTCCTTTTTTTAGTTTACTTGGTTCAATTATTGTATTGCTTTCGCACAACATCACTTTTAAGCTATATATGCAGGATCTATATAATCAGGGCATTATTACATTCAACGCAGCACAGTTGAACAACATTCCAATAGCCAATACAGTAAAAACTTTTTTAACAGAAAACGGCC
>DASUVL010000091.1:0-2029 GCA_036379015.1 Niastella sp. | reverse complement strand
GTAAAGGCTTTGAAGAATATAACCGGGCAAAATATTTCAATGAAGATGTAACGCCGGAGAAATTGTTTGCCACCATGGGCCTCGGCACGCCCGACATACATACCACAACAGATATAGCTCCTGAAAAAACGGCATCTTATTTTGGACGTGTTATTTATCAGTATAACGACCGGTACATATTCAACTTCACAGCACGGTATGATGGATCTACCCAGTTTGCACCAGGTAAACAATGGGGCCTGTTTCCGGCAGCTTCCTTTGCCTGGCGTATTTCTTCGGAAGACTTCATGACAACATTGCCATTTATTACTGATCTGAAATTCAGGGCCAGTTATGGTTCCGTGGGAAATAACAATATCACCTCCGATCAATGGCGGGTGTTGTTTGCACCAAGCTCAACCCGACCATATGGAGCAGGTGATGTAGCCAATCCATATTATACCTATGCGAATCCTTTACAGTTAACCAATCCGGATGTTAAATGGGAAACGACCATTACCCGGAATCTTGGATTGGACTTTTCGGTGTTGAACAATAAATTGACAGGCACCCTGGATTTTTATCATAATACCACCAAAGATCTGCTGGTTCAATCTATCATTCCGTCAACCACCGGTTTTCCCAGTCAACAACGAAATATCGGACAAACATCCAACCGCGGTATTGAACTGGCATTGATGGCCAACATCATCAATAAAAAGGACCTACAGATAAGTGTCAATTTCAACGTAGGCATTAACCGCGCCCGCATTGACAACCTGGATGGCGTGAATGAACGGTCATATAATTCAGGCTGGGCCGGAACCGATCTGAAAGATCGGGACGACTACAGGCTGTATGTGGGTCGCACCATAGGTTTGATGTATGGATATGTAACCGATGGGATGTACTATGTTGATGATTTTGATTCTTATGATGCCGTTGCAAAAAAATATATCCTGAAAGCTGGTGTACCCACCCAGGACCTGGGCGGTGTCAGTTTGCGACCGGGGGTGCTGAAGTTAAAAGACATTAGTGAAAATGGATCTATAGGTTCAGAAGACCGTACCGTTATTGGCAGCGCCCTGCCCAAAGCAACCGGGGGGTTCGGCTTTAATGCAACATATAAAGGGTTCGATCTGACTGCTTTTTTTAACTGGGTATACGGCAACCAGATCTACAATACAGGAAAAATTTCCTTCAACATGCAGCACAGAACAACGTATGGCAACATGTTGAACAGTGTTAATTATGAGAGCCGCTTCCATTATATTGATGCCGGCGGCAACCAGGTGACGGGCCTGAAAGAACTGGCGGCCTTAAATCCCAATCCAAAGATCTGGACGCCATTCTCCATGGGAAATGCATCCCCCTACTTCCATTCATGGGCTGTAGAAGATGGGTCCTTCCTTCGTTTAAATAATCTCTCATTGGGTTACTCGTTGCCACAGCAATGGATCTCCCGTGCCTGGATGACGAAATTCAGAATATACGCCACGGTTTATAATGCATTCGTGTGGACAAAATACAGCGGATACGATCCGGAAGTAAGCACTACCAGGAACAGCGGCTATAACCAGTTGGTGCCTGGGGTAGATTACTCGGCCTTCCCCAAAAGCCGGTCATATACGGCCGGAGTAAATGTAACCTTCTAGCCATTTACCCATGACAACAAAGAAAATTATGAAACGTCTTATATATTTTTCAATCGCTATTGCCTGCCTGATCTTTGCTTCCTGCAAGAAATACCTGACGTCCAATTCCGAGTCCCGGTTTACCGAAGAATACGTGTTCAGTACCGAATCGGAGGCCAAGAAAACCGTTAACATGGTATATGCCTTGTTTAACCAGGACGCCTTTACATCCCGTGTGTCGACTCTCTTTGCCGGCAATACCGATGTGGAAGTTGGTAGTGCAGTGGCAGCTTCACCCGATGGAGCTCGCCGTGATCTCTGGTCCTTTGAGGCAAAACCAGCGAACCAGGACCTGCTCACTGTTTGGAACAATGCGTATAATGCCATCAACAAAGCCAATGAATGTGAACTTGGAT
>DASUVL010000090.1:0-3049 GCA_036379015.1 Niastella sp. | reverse complement strand
TAGCATCTTTGGCCGTATACCGGTTCAGACTACCTGCATGCGCATCTTCGCCCATATCAAAGGAATCGGACCCGCCGGTACTATTGATGCCTTTTAGCCACCCTTGCAAGGTATAGGCATAATCGAGCCCCTGTACCTGTTGATCACCAAGCGTTACCCGCGCCAGCGGTCCATGCCGGTAGTATTCATACCGCGCATCTTTTTCCCATACCAGGCTGTCACGACTGGTCTCTACAAGCGTTAACCGGTTCTCCGCATCATAACTGTAGCGATGGAAAAATCCATCCTTCCAGTCATGCTGGTACATCACCATATTCACCTTCCCACTGATGAGGTCGTACTCATAACTGATCTTCTTCCACCGGTTCCCGTACCCGTCCTTGTTCCTGTTCATTATATTGGCAGATTCGGGATAATCGCTGCTGCCATAATCCTGTAACAGTTGATCTACATTGCCCAGGATATCATACGTATAAAATGTGCCCTGGCTGTATATATTGTGGAAGCCGGTATCGGTGAGCGTGGTATAGCTTACCCGGTTGCGCAGGTTCCGCTGGCTGATGACCCGCCGCATATCTCCTAAGCCTTCAAATCCGGGATACGGCAGATCATATACCGTATTGGTGATCTGTCCACGCCGGCTGGTAAGCACCGCTAACCAGTTGTTCAACAATGGTTGATTACGGCTAACTGCGTTCGTCATCGCGCCATTGTCACCGGTATTGCTCACCTGTCCTACTTCTGTTATCCGGCCCAGTGAGTCATATTTTGTATAACTGTATAATCTGTTCTCTTCTGTGCCACTGGCCGCTTTCTGCCGTGCATTGCGGCTGATCGCCAACCTGCCTAAACGGTCGTACCAGAATTCTGACAAACCGCCATCGGGCGATTGCTGCGCCATCACCTGGTTCAGGGTGTTATACCGGTATTGGGTGGGCAACTGATGATGTGGCGTTAATAATTGCCTGCTACGGCGGGCGATAGTTACTGAATCGGACCAGGCACGAGCCCAGGCAAACTTGCTTACGTCTACACCTTGAGGTGCTATAGTCTTTAACAGGTTACCGGCCTGATCGTAATAGTACAATGTATAATGAAACTCACTGATGGGCTGATAAACTGTAAAGTTCTCATTATACCGCGCACTTAAACATTTGGCCAGGTAGCGGTCGTTGAAACTACCAATCAACGAATCGCGGTAGGCTTCGTTTATTATTACGCCTGTTGATGTGGCAAACAGGGTGCTGTCATCGCAAACATTACGTGGCTTCCAGGTATCAGGTAAAAATACCGGTTCGGTTTTGCCGCAGAGTACAGGCGAAACCTCGCAAAAACCTAAACTAATTCCGCATGAATTAAAATATATGGAATCGATCTGTTCATAAGTCAGACTGGAAGCGTTGCGCTGATTGAAATAATTTGTAAACCGGCTTCCACATGGTGCACACCGACCCTTTTCAGCATACCCGGCCAGATTTTGGGCATCATTAAAATTCTCATTATACAACATCGTGCTGTCGGCATCGTATATTCTTATATAGTCGACCTGGGCCTTCCAGGAAAAGAAAATTAAATTCCACGTATATAACTTTGTCATGGGTCTATCCAACGTACGCTGTGCCCTCAAAGTGTCATCTATATAATATTTAAAATCGCGACCCCGATATTGAAATTTAACGACCCGCCAATCATTCAAATGAACGCCTGGTATATCTATATTGTCACATGTTTTTTGAGGATCAGTATTGTGTGTACATAAAGCAACCCCCTTTCCATTTACCGGCGAAATAGCCATCTGCATAGTCCCCGGGTTGTCATCTGTATATAACCAAAACCACGAGCTTGCACCAAAATCATTATAGTTTATCAGACTATCCGGCAACATAATCCTTGTTTCAAAAGTGAAACCTGTAGAATCAAAACACAAAGTATCCTTCACATGATCAAAGGCCACGCGCCCTTTAGGATGATTAAGGGTATCTGCGTAGTATGCCGGCAAAGTCATTACCCCGTTTTTAACAATTTCCCCAAATGGAACACCGGCTGTATAATTCCACCCGCCGAAATCCACTTTCCAATGTGTGGTATCACTGCCGCTGGCATCAAGATGTGGTATACCACCATATTTTTTGTAGTCACTCAACCAATTGTTAAGGATATCGCTGCGATTAATATTGCCGCAAGCATTGAGTTCTTTACCACAGGTTGTCTTGTATAAGTTTGAGATCTGGCTGTAGTTATAACTTGTACCTTTACTGGAATTATAAAAGCTCACAAAAGAATCTTCACACCCCGTTTTCGGACAAATAAAAACATCCGGATAATTGGAAGGAGATTGTTTGCAATCTTCAAATTCTTCTACATATTGAAGCGCCCCTGCTGCGTCATATACTTTTATCCAGTCGGCTTCCCCGGCTGTTCCATTAAAGCCACAGGCAAACCTGTTGATTTTATTAACAAAGCCGGTATATGGAACTGTCAACACCAATGTGTCATCGAGGTAAACTTTAAAGACATTATTGTGCGCATTGATTGAAATAACCCGCCAGCTTGCAAAGCTTCGTAACATGGAAACCATTTGGGTTGGGAAAGTGGAAACCCCGTTGTCCACCATATAATAGCCATTATATTGAATAGCTGCTGCGGTATCGTATGCCGGATCAAACTGAGAAAATGTAGGACTGAACGTAACGTTATCCCCAAAAAATACCAGGTTTACGTTGCCAAATATGCCAGGCAATTTCACCCGGGCCTTTAAAGTAAACTCGTTATTTACACACAAGGTGTCATATTTAAAGTAACCCAGAGGAATAGACCTGCCCGTAGAATCAACTGGAAAATCAGTTATGCCAGCCGGTATATGTGCAGTACCGCCACTGAATATTCTGACCCTGTTTGAATCGGCTAATATGTAACCGTTGTTATAATTTCGGCTCATCCTAAAATGTGCCGCATTACAGGTGGTAGTATCGGGAAAAAAATACTGGTATTTAAAATCGTTTAACAACTGTGTTAATGAATCACATGATTGTGTTGGCAACTTAATTTT
>DASUVL010000089.1:0-10843 GCA_036379015.1 Niastella sp. | reverse complement strand
AGCAGACCGTATTAAAACAAAAAATATTACCAGTAAAATTGATACGTTACTGTATAACCTGTCGGTAAGTAAACCTGTTTTGCAAAAAGTGGCGCTCCCTACCCTCGATGGGTTGGTTTTTGTAAACATCAACGAACTGGTTTGGCTCGAAGCAAGGGGAAGCTATACGTTTGTTTATATGCAGGATCAGCAAAAAATAATGGTATCGCGCACTTTAAAGGAATTTGAAGACATTCTACCCTTTGAAAACTTTTCCAGGGTACACCAATCGTATATTATCAACCATCATTTTATAAGAAAATACAATCGCGGCCGGGGTGGAACTATTGAAATGGAAGATGGGACCACTATTGAGGTATCTATGCGCAAGAAAGATGAATTTTTATCGAAATTTAAGTAGCCATGAATACGGAAACAAGAATTAGGACGTACGCGGTAAGAAGATCAAAAATTATCAAGCCTTCTCTACCTCTTTTAACTTCAAATACGCTGAAGTAAAAAGCAGTATGAGCTAAGAAATTTTCTTACCTCATACCTCTTACTTCATATTGCTATTGCCAAAACATACTATTTAAGCGATTTTATCCTTTCCCAGATCTCGGGAATCCGCTTTACCCACACCAGCTCTCTTTTTTTAACGCCAGCTTCTTCGCACGGCGATCCCCAATAAACCTTACCGCTTTCCAGCGTTTTGCCTACACCGCTTTGAGCCAGCACTACCACATTATCCTCAATGGTAAGCGTTTTTGAAACCCCTACCTGTCCCCATAATATTACGCCATTACCGAGGGTTGTAGCGCCCGCTATGGCAACCTGGGCAGCCAGTAAACAATTTGCACCCAAAACAGTATCATGACCAATATGAACCATATTATCCAGTTTACTACCACGTCCAATGCGTGTATCGTGCGAAACGCCACGATCAATGGTACAACTGGCGCCAATTTCAACATCGTCTTCTATGACTACCCTTCCGCAACTCTCCATTTTTTTATACCATACAGCCCGGTCCTTTTTGGTATTGTAATAAAACGCATCTGACCCTATAACTGTTCCGGCTTGAATAATTACATTATCCCCAAGAACACAATAGTCTAATATAGAAACATTGGGGCCGATAAAACAGTTCTTTCCAATACTTACTTCATGCCCGATATAAACGTTAGGTGCTATATAAGTTCCTTCTCCAATGGTAGCGGTATCGCTTACCGGTTTAACAGCGGGTGTAAAAGGTCGAAAGTGACGTACAATAGTTAGGTATGCCTCGAATGGTTTATCTACGATCAGTAACGCTTTTCCTTCAGGACAATCAGTTTTTTGATTGATAATGATAAAGGTGGCTTCAGAATGCAAACACTTGTCGTAATATTTGGGATGATCTACAAACACCAGGTCACCTGGTTCTACTTTATGTATCTCATTAATGCCGGTAGCTATTCCTTCTGTATTGCCTGTAAGCTCAGCGCCTATCAAATTGGCTATCCATTGTACCGAAACGGGAGCAGGAAATTTCATATCCGATGAATTTCCGCAAAAGTAACGCACGATGGTCACACCAATCAGGTAATTATTCAGTTCAGTTTCATGTTTTCTGATATATTAACGATTCGGTGTTGATAAGCATCGTGAATTTTCTATGATACATCCGTTTATTACTTATTCCCGATCAACATACCGGCTTCAAAATCGGGTTATGTCATTAAAGGGAGCCATTAAGGGCATTATTTAACCTTTTCAATAATCTTTTTGCCAAAAAAGAAATACCGCTTACCGGCTTAATCAATGGATTTTCTTACTGTGATGCATGTACAGATGTAATGGTTATCAAACTTGCATTCAACAGCATGACATGTTATCGCTTATAATATAACACTGCGTACAACCCAGTGCCAGCACATGTTTCAGCTGATGCAAAAAAAACAAACATACCCGCTTGTTTAATAAACAGTTTATAAATTTGTGTTCAACATTGCACATAACGATGAATTATGGCTTCGCTTTTCCCCATTACATAAAAAAAATGTGAATAAAATTTATTAGAATTTTTTTTTAGATAGAAAAAATTATTTTTAATATTGTGGAGGGAAATTTATTTCCCGGTACTTACTAACCCATCCACATAATAAATCTCCCGGTTCACCGGGAGATTTTCTTTTGTATGCATCGCTATTTTATTATTTACAAACCATACCTGGTATTATCGCAATTCACTTCTTCTGAAGGAAAGCAAACATTGAAAGCATTTTTTAATGTACCGAGTGATGTATATCCGGTTGGCCGGTTAGATTATGACAGTGAAGGATTATTAATACTTACCAATGATGCGTCACTCAATCATCGCCTGTTGAATCCTTCCTTTGCGCACGAACGGGAATACTGGGTGCAGGTAGATGGTGACATACATGAGAAAGCATTGCAGGAATTGCAATCAGGCGTTTCAATATCTATTAACGGAGCAAAATACAGGACCCGTACATGTAAAGCAACGCGTTTTACTAACACACCACCCGTTCCTGATCGAAATCCACCCATTCGCTTTCGCAAAGAAATACCCACCAGTTGGATCAAACTGGTTTTAACGGAGGGTAAGAACCGGCAGGTAAGAAAAATGACCGCCCAAACCGGTTTCCCTACCCTTCGGTTGATTCGTTATCGTATTGGAGGTATTGCCCTGGATGGTTTATTACCGGGTGAATTGCGTGAAATGAATAAAAATGACATCTATACCCGCTTATTTGGCTGATGGGTAACAATTTAAAAGGTTATTAACCTTCCTGGTGAAAGATTAAGCCCAGTTTACCCGCCAACCCGAAACATGCAACTTATTCATTACCTTGCTAAAAAAAGGTACGTTATGTTGAAATCAATGACCGGCTTTGGAAGAAGTGAAAAAACCGTGGGAGATAAAACCTTCCTGGTTGACATTAAATCACTGAATGGAAAACAATTTGAACTATCCTTAAAAATACCGGCTTTCATAAAGCCATTTGAATTTGATATACGAACGTTGTTATCTAAAAAGTTAGGAAGAGGAACCATTGACTGTGTAATAAGTCTTAAAGAAAGCGGCGCAGCAAAACCGGTAAGCATTAATACCGATCTGGCAAAAGCCTATTACCAACCGATTGCCGAATTATCGAAGGAACTAAACCTCGATCCGTCTCATATTTTAAGCACCCTGATCAAATTACCCGAAGTGATCACCCCTACCGGTGAAACCCTAACCGAGGATGAATGGAATTCATTTCAGAAAGTTATAGAAGCCGCCATGGAAAATTTAAATACCCACCGGCTCAATGAAGGTAAAATAATGGAAGGCGACCTGATGTTGCGTATAAACAATATTCAAAAACAACAGGATATAATTGCAACCCTGGAACCTTTACGTAAACAAAAGATCAGGGAAGGCTTAACCAAGGTACTGGAAGATAATGTGGGTAAAGAAAACTACGATCCCAACCGCCTGGAACAGGAACTTATTTACTACATCGAGAAAATAGACCTCAGTGAAGAACAGGTGCGTTTAAAAACGCATTGCGAATATTTTAAAACTATATTGACTGAGCCCGAAGAATCAAAAGGTAAAAAGCTATCCTTTGTTTTGCAGGAAATAGGTCGTGAAATTAATACTACCGGCGCCAAAGCCTATGATTCATCCATTCAGAAATGCGTGGTATTGATGAAAGATGAACTGGAAAAAGCCAAAGAACAGGTTTTAAATGTATTATAATGCTGAAAGTGTAAGGTTTAAGGTATAAAGTGGTTTCTTACATTTTATACCTTACACCTTCCGCCTTATACTTCCCCCACCTTGCACCTTGTTTCACCGATCCCTATCTTTGTAAAAAATTTCGCTTGAAAAAAAGTATCCTTAGCTATATTTCTTATTTCTTACTTCTTACTTCGTACCTCATTCTCCCGGCCTGCGGTACAGTAGATGTTTTTGAAAAGAATGCCACCATTCCCCGGCAAGTCTGGAAAAGCAGCTTCAAGCCCGAAATAACGTTTACTGTAGAGCCAAAAGATACGATGTCCCGGTTCAATATTTTTATTGTTATCCGGCATACAGATGCATACCGCTACAAGAACATCTGGATAAACGTTCATACCGAATCGCCCGGCGGAATTGTTCAAAACCAGCCCCTGAACCTGCAACTGGCAACCGACAATAAAGGATGGCTGGGTAGTGGCATGGACGATATTTTTGAACACCGTATCCAAATCACACCGCCGCATTCTCCCGAACGCCTAAGCGCCGGCACCTATCGCTTTAAACTTGAAAACATTATGCGGGAAGACCCTTTGAAGAATGTGATGAATGTTGGTATCCGCCTTGAGAAAGCTCAATAAGCATTTATATGTTTTAAATGGACGTATTTACTAAAAAGCGACTGACTATAGCCAGTGTTGCATACTGGCTTTTGCTGGCTTACATAGTAGTAGCGCTGGTATGGTGGTTTATTGCCCTGCAAAGACAAAATCACCAGATGGCAAACTATAAGATCAGTGAATTGAAAATGGACGATCCGTCTTTTCAGGTCAAATACCAGGCAATTACTGATGAAAAGCGCCGTAAAGATGTCCGGAACATCGGCGAAGGGGGCAGTTTTCTCGTTGTTATATTAATTGCTTCCATATTTGTTTATCAGGCCGTACGGCGGCAGATAAGGTTACAACATCAGCAGGAAAACTTTATGATGGCCATAACGCATGAGTTAAAAACACCCATTGCTATTGCCAAGCTTAATCTGGAAACCCTGTTGAAGTATACCCTGTCAGAAGAAAAGAAACAGAAGATGCTACAGGCAACCCTGCAGGAAACCAACCGGCTGAATACGTTGGCCAGTAACATCCTGGTCTCGTCTCAACTGGAAGGTGGCCGCTACCGGATCGCGAAAGAAGAGCTGGACCTTTCAGACCTGGTAAAAACTGCGGTCAATGATTTCAAAAACAGATTCCCCGACAGGAATTGGCAGTGCGAGATAGAACCGGAAATAGATATCAATGGCGATTCCTTACTGTTACAAATACTGGTAAACAACCTCATTGAAAATGCCATTAAATATTCCCCCAAAGAAGGCATCATTACCTGTAGACTAACTCAAAAGAACAAAACCGTCCTTTTTCAGGTTCTGGATGAAGGCGCCGGAATACCCGATGATGAAAAGAAACGGGTATTTGAAAAGTTTTACCGCATAGGCAATGAAACTACCCGCACTACCAAGGGCACCGGATTAGGACTCTACCTTTGTAAAAAGATTGTAGAAGATCATAATGGACACATCAAGGTGGCTGATAATTTAAACAGAGGCAGTAATTTTATGGTAAGTTTCACGGTAAAACATATTCATGAGCAATAAACTATCCATATTACTGGTAGAAGATGAAGAAAACCTGCACGAAGCGCTCAAGCTAAACCTTGAGCTGGAAGGGTATGAAATAACGTCTGCGTTTACAGGCAGCGAGGCTTTGCAAAAAGTACAAGGCGAGTATTTCGATCTGATCATACTCGACGTTATGCTACCTGATGTAGATGGTATCAGCATAACCGAAACCATTCGCGTTCAGAACAATCATGTGCCTATTTTGATACTCAGCGCCAAAAACACCAGTTCCGACCGGGTACTGGGTTTAAAAAAAGGAGCCGACGACTATTTAACCAAGCCATTCAACCTCGAAGAATTATTGCTGCGGGTTCAAAAACTGATAGAAAAGAACAAGAAGATGCAGGATAAGGATTCCGTGGGCGATACCTACCAGTTTGGTGGTCATACGATTGATTTTAATGCCCAGGAAGCCGTTACAAAAGAGGGAGAACGCATTCAGCTCAGTAAAAAAGAAGCCATGCTGCTGAAGCTGTTATTTGAAAATAAGAACGATGTAGTACCCCGGGAAAAGATCCTGCAAACCGTATGGGGATATAATGTTTATCCTACCACCCGTACGATCGACAACTTCATATTGAACTTTCGAAAATATTTCGAGCATGATAGCCGCAATCCCCAGTATTTTCATTCCGTACGCGGCGTGGGGTATAAATACACAGAATAAATGCTACCCTTTTATCTCCAATAACTCTTTTAATAACCCTTCCGATTTACTCATCAGTGCTTCCATACTGTTAACCGACTGACCGGGGGTATACAAAGCCCATTCACATTCATCCAGTATAGCCGTAAAATTATGTATGGTTTCAGCCGGCATACCCTTTTCAGCAAGCAGCTGGGTAATGTAATGCTTATTCATTTTTGATGGCAATACCTGATAGGTATCCCCTACAACCTGCCAAAGCGCCTGCTGCACTTCATGATAAAAAACTTGCTGATGCTGAAGCTGCAATGCCAGTCTTGCATTTGCCAGTAATGCTGCTGCCATCTTTTGAGGCGAAGGAACTTCTTTTGCAGGAACAGGGGTTGATGATTTAACGATATTCTTCTTTTTCCCTTTACGTAAAGAAATAGCCTGGTAAGCGATGCAGGCAATAATAACCAAAGCGATACCCGCAAACCAGTAAAACTGTGGCCTGATGGCTGATGAATTACTGACAATGGCTGTACCGGTTCCGTCATCTGCTTTTTGTACACCCGGCAAAATATGTAACGTAATAGAGTCGCTGGAAGCCGTTTTATATTTCTTTTCAGCCGGATCATAATAAGGCAGGTGTACGGCGGGAATTACATAATTGCCGGTATCGGGGGCTGCAAACGAATATTCAAATGATTTGGACCCACTGAGCGGAAAATTATACTTATTAATACTTTCTTTTACGGCAGGTTCAGCTGTATCTACTCCTTTTGGCCATTTTATGGCCGGTGGTGTAAGCAATGACAAATTACCACTACCGCTGATAGTTACCTGTATTTTTACGAGATCGCCCTGATGTATCGGGGTAGCAGGTACTTTAACGATCACGGTAAACTGCCCTACCGCTCCGGAAAAGTCAGCTGGCTGGTTAGCCGTAGGTAAAGGCTTTACGATAATAGTTTGTGGTTCGGTACGTAAAATAGTCCGATGATTGATGGCCGTTGGAAACAAAGGAGTGGCATTCCTGTTGAACAATGAACCTGTACTACGCTTTTTGCCAGAGGGCTCATCTGTTTTAATAAAATGAATAACGCTCTCGATCTCCGCAGGGTCCAACGTATATTTACCTTCCTGCAATGGAAACAACTGCACCTTACGAACCAGATTGGTATAATACAACCGGCCGTTCAGTTTTTCAATATCAGGTTTACCATCATAAGCATCTACCATTTCCATTACACTAAACCCGGTTAAGGAAGGACGCTTTACAACCTGGGAACTCGCATTGAGGCGGGAATAAGCTTTATAAACAACCATCAATGGTTCACCTACATAGCAGGTGTTTTTGCTGGTTTCTACCCGCAAAAATAAATTCTTTTGAATTTTATCCGTTATGTTATCGCCGGGATGCAATACCGATTCTTCCTCTGTATCAATATCATCGGGATTAATATTATTCATGCCAGGCACGCCTGGTTTTACCGCAACACGAACATCATTGGAGTGCATCTTTTTTCCATTGATAATTGCCGTGGCGCCGGGAATGGTAAACCGCCCCTTTTTAGGAGCCAGCAATACAAATATTCTTGAGAAGCTGTAAAGACCGTGGCTAAAATTTGCTGAGTTCTGGTCAAATACGTCTGCTATTTCAAAATCTTTAAACTTAGGCGTTTTGAATTGACTAATGCTGCTGGCATCCTCAACAATATACTGCACCTGAAACGTTTGACGAACAGAAATAGTGGATTCGCTAACCAGTGTATAAAATCTTACCTGTGCCTTCAACGACCCGGTAAACAGGCAAAAAAACAGCCCAAATAAAATGATATGTATATTTTTTCTGATGCTTGCTATTTTAGGATGATCACTCATTATGACTCATAACAAATATAAATTTTGCCGGTTAAGACTGGTAAAAATGTTACAGTTAAAGGTGCGTTAAAGCCAATAGGCAAGATAGTCGGCAAATGACAGGGTTGGGAGGTAACAGGTCTATTTGTCAATTGCTTACTGTCAATTTTCCATGAATGCTATAGATCACCCAACTGCGGGCGCAGGATAATTTCTTCCACGCAGGCCTGAGGCGATAATTGAGAAGCAGTATAGATCATTTTGGCAATATCATCTGCCTGCATAATACGCTTGGGATCTACCCCGCTGCCCTCCCATGAATCGGTATAAGCGGCGCCGGGATAAACGGCAGTAACTTTAATACCATGGGGTTTCATTTCTTCACGCAGGTTGGTCGAAAAACCGGCTAAAGCATATTTGCTGATGCTGTAAGCACCGCCATTCGGGTATGCCTTTAACGAAGCAATAGAACACATGTTAAAGATGTGGCCGCTTTTCTGCTCCATCATCTGGCTGATCACCGACCTGGTTACATGATAGGCGCTATACAAATTCACCGCCATCATATGTTCCAGGGTACCATCGGGTTCGTTATATACACTACCCGGATCAAATAACCCGGCATTATTTACCAGCACATCGATAGGCACCTGCAAACCGAGTATCCATTTGCCAAAGGCCTGCGCCTGATCTTTTACAGAAAGATCAAACGATCTGGCTTTAACAGTAATATCAGGATACAGGGTCATTATTTCCTGCACGGCATTATATAATGCCACTTCATTTCGGGAAGTCAAAATAAGATCATGGCCATTCTGTGCAAACAAGTGGGCAATGGCTTTACCCAATCCTCTTGATGCGCCTGTAATTACAACATTCATAATTGCTAAATTAATTACAAAACAGGTCAGGGCAAAGCATTATTAGCTGGTTTACAAAACACAAGGTCATACCTGTCAAGCACTGATAACCGCCCGCAGGTGGTAATTTCCTTATTTTGTAACTTGCAGAATGAAGTACCAGCATATCTTTTTTGACCTCGATCACACACTATGGGATTTCGAAACCAATAGCCGCCAAACGCTCGAAGAACTGTTTCATTCCTACAATTTGCAAACCAGGGGCGTATACAGCTTTGAGCTGTTTTATAAAAACTATATGGTGCATAATGAAAAGTTGTGGGACCGCTTCAGAAAGGGTTTTATTAAACTGGATGACCTTCGCTGGAAACGCATGTGGCTTACGTTGCTTGATTTTAAAATAGGTGATCAAAAACTCGCCATCGATATGGCAAAACGTTTTCTTGATCTGTTACCTACCCGCAAAACATTATTTCCGCATACCGTTGAAATACTTGGCTATCTCACCAATAAAGGATACCGCCTGCATTTGATCACTAACGGGTTTGAACAAACACAACACAGTAAATTAAAGTACGCAGGTATTGATAGCTATTTTATAGAAGTGATCACCTCGGAAGGCAGCAATTATATTAAACCCAATAAAGAAATTTTTGATTACGCCTTTCAAAAAACAAAAGCATTGCCGGCAGAAAGCATTATGATCGGGGATAATGTTGAAGTAGATATTCAGGGGGCTATTAATGCCGGTATTGACCAGATATATGTAAATCACCTGAATGTGGCCCCAACCATACAACCTACCTATACCGTGTATTCATTGAAAGAACTGGAAGACATATTCTAAGATAAAAGGTGATCCTTCCGCTGGCGGAAGGATCACCTTTTATAAAGATTTTTTCACGTTTCATCCGCCAGCTGGCAGACCGTTTCACTATAACGTTGCTATTACAGTTACCCCGCCTTTCACCACTTCATTGAATTTCACATTTATTTTGGCATCCAGCGGTAATAACAGATCTACCCGGCTTCCAAATTTTATAAATCCCATTTCGGCACATTGTTCAACTTTTTGCCCAACACTCAGGTAGTTGATAATTCTTTTGGCCAAAGCGCCGGCTATTTGCTTTACCAGTACTTCACCCTTTGCATGACGGATCACCACGGAATGACGTTCATTCTCGGTCGATGATTTAGGATGCCAGGCCACCAGGTATTTCCCCTTATGGTACTGGTTATACACCACTTCTCCGGCAACCGGGTTACGGTTCTGGTGTACATTCGCCGGACTCATAAATATGGAAACCTGTAGTCTTTTATCTTTGAAATATTCTTCGTCATACACTTCTTCAATAACTACCACTTTGCCATCGGCAGGGGCAATCACCAGGTTACTACCCAGCATCAACTGCCGCCGCGGAACCCGAAAGAAAGACATAATGAACAGCAGCAAGCCCAGCGTAAGAATAAATATGAGCCAGCTTAACCAGGCCTGATAAAAACTGATAAAATAAAAAGACGCCAGGTTAATAACAGCAAACAATATAGCGCTGATCAGTATACTCTTATAGCCTTCTTTATGAATGGTCATTTAAAAATTTTAGGGGTTAAAATTACAAAATAGTATCGCACTATGGCATTTCTTTATTTGGCGGTCTTCACAGCACCAAATTTGTTCCATTGCCTGTTGGCAAATTCCAGAAAGGCATCAGGCGCTTCCTCAAATTTCTTTTCAACTTCTTTATCGCCACCTAGCTTTTGGGTACCTTTTACTACCGCGGTGGTACCTTTTATCAGGTACAGGTCCTTCCCCTCATAAAATACCAGTTTCTTTTCATCCGGGCCCGATCCGGATTTGCATCCCTTTGCAAAAACAAAGCCTACCTCGGCGAGGCCATCGCTATCAAGATCGGTAACTGTAAGAGAATTACTGAAAAAATCGCACCGTACATCAAATGCGCATTCATCTATCACCTCACTTATTTTCCAAATTTCTTTGATCGTACTGTCGCCCGTTTTTATGAAATGATAAGCATACAATTTAGCGCCCCGGGTTGCATCGTACACATCGGCCCAGTAAACACCGGTTTGCGTAAGAATAACTATGT
>DASUVL010000088.1:0-4782 GCA_036379015.1 Niastella sp. | reverse complement strand
TCTCACAATACAGCAGATAAGCATCATCTTCGAGGGGAGGGTGCCGGCGATTTTTTAAAAATTTTTCCCCCGCTCTCCTGGCCCATGGGCCAGGAGAGCGGGGGAATGCCAACCCTGACACAGTTTAAATTACACTCCCATCCCGGCCCAGGATATGACAGCATTTCTTGTATCTGGATTCATTTCATAAGCTGGCTGGTGTATAACTATTATATAAATAAACTACTTGTAGCACCCTGATCCGGAATTCATTGGTTTGGCGCCACCGCCTACTGTTGTTTGAAAGTTGGCAACTTTAGTTTCAGCTATGTCACTTCTTCCCCAAAGAAATATCACTTACAGGAAAACGTAAACCTCGTATCATAGGCTTGCCTCCCATTAGTCCAGGCTGGATAGTAATTCTATCTAAAAGTGATGAAGTCATGATCTAAAAATTTGTCCTCTTGTACAAATCTAACATAACATGTAAGATTGCACGGCATTAATGTGTGTTAAAGACTCTTTATTCTTCATGCTAAACTTTGATTAAATTTAAAGAGTTACCCTTAGCGATTGTAATTGAAAATATTACATAGCCAAAATCATTAACATTTATCGGCAGCCGTTATACATATTATTTTATTTTTATTCTTTCAGCAAGACAGCCTGTTTAAACCTTCCATTATCACTCATTCCCTTAAACGCAGGAATAATTCAATATCCCGGCGACAGCGCTTCTTGTTATCATCATTTTAAATACAAAACTGCTGACAATGAAACTTTTGTTCTTTTTTTCCTGCGTGTTATTTGCGCATAAGTCAAGTGCACAGATTTTAAAATTGACGGCCGGTACCGATATGACGATTGTGGGGGGAACCGTTTTTAAGACAGAGAGCTTAACGCTCACCCCTTCCGTAAATTATACACTCAGCGATAATACACTGACCATGTCCGGGACGCTCATTCACCCAGCTTCAAATCCTCATATTACCAGTGTATATCAATACACAAACAACACCAACCCTTTTAGTGGTTCGTTGCAGATCAATTATACCGACGGCGCTGAGCTGAACGGTATTGCGGAAGGCGACCTTACCCTCAATATATATAATGGAACATCCTGGACTAACTATCCTGTCGCTACCCGGGACGCAACAAATAATTTTATACTTACTACCGGGCTAAGTGGTGTTGTGCTTAACGAAATTACACTGGCCGGGTTGTTAAATCCCTTGCCGCTGGTTTGGCGTTCGTTTTCCGCTGCCAAACAAAACCAAACGGCGTTGTTGCAATGGGCCACCGCACAGGAACAAAACACCCGCGATTTTGAAGTGCAGCACAGCAGCAATGGTATTAACTGGATAGGTATTGGCGTGCTGCCAGCCGCAGGCAACAGCAACATCGCCAGCAGGTACAGCTATGTGCATGCTACACCTGTAACCGGCATTAATTATTACCGCATATTACAAACTGATATGGATAGGCGGAATAGCTACAGTAATCTGAGAATACTTCAGTTTACAGCCGCCGACAAACTTTTTTCCATAACAGCCAACCCGGTAACCAATAATGTACTCACCGTGCAGTTAACTACTACCGCCGTACTTGCATTGTACACCACAGATGGCAAACTGGTGTGGCAGCAGCAATTAAATACAGGAACAAAATATATCGATGTAAGCCGGTATGCAAAAGGTGTTTATTTATTTAAAGTAAATTCTACGGCACAAAAAGTTGTGATACAATAATACCAAACTGAACCACTAACAAAAAACCTACAATTAAATTTTTCTACAATGAAACTATTTCAACATTTAATAATCATTTTTTTACTGTTAGTCTCTGTAAGCGCCCAGTCGCAAATAGGCATTGGTACTACAACACCGAACGCTTCCGCCCAGTTGGATATAACCTCCACGGACAGGGGGCTGTTGATACCTCGCATGACATCCGCCCAACGCATAGCCATTAGCTCACCAGCCGAAGGGTTGATGGTGTATCAAACCAACGGCACTGCCGGGATATATGTATATAAAGCAGCCGTATGGACAGCTGTTTTGGTCACCAGCCTGGACGGACTTATTGATGCCAAGCAAGGAGGAACTAATTTTTCGAACAGTTTATTGCTCGGCCATAGAACAACAGGCACACTAACTACCGCTGATAGGAATATAGGTATAGGCGTTGGGGCGATATCCAACATTACGACTGGCGATGATAATATTGCCATTGGATACCAGGCTTTGAACGCCAATACTACTTCCAACGAAAACATTGCCATCGGAAGACAGGCCATGTCGGGCAATTCAGGTGGAAGCAGTAACACGGCAGTGGGTCTTCAGGCAATGGAAGCAAATACCAGCGGCCACCACAATAGCGCATATGGCTATCTTGCTATGGTTAACAATAGCACTGGGTATCAAAATGTTGCTATTGGCCAGGAAGCGATGCAGGGTAATGACATAGGAAATAAGAATACTTCTATTGGCGGAGAGACTATGTATAACAACAGCCAGGGAAGTAACAATATAGCGATCGGATTTGGCGCCATGGGCAGTAATACCACGGGAACCAACAATACAATTATAGGTTATGTTGCCGATGTATCCAGTAGTTCATTGACCAATGCTACTGCTATTGGCAATGGTGCAGTCGTAAACGCAAGCAATAAAATTCAATTGGGGAATACCAGCGTGACGCTTGTCAATACAAGCGGCGCCTTTACTTCAAACGGCGCCATAACCGGTACTTCTATTGTGAAATCCGGTGGTTTGGTTTCTCAAATATTAATGGCCAATGGAACTGTGGCCACTGCCGGTACAAATATAACCATATCGGGCGGTACTATCTCTGCTGCCGTACTGGAAGTAGCAGATGAGTTTACTGCTACCGCCGCTCAAACGGGTTTTACCTTAACTCAAACCAAATCGGCTAACAGCAGGGTAAAAATGTATATCAATGGCAGCAGAATCAGCAATGCGGCCTATGGGGTGAGCGGAACGACCTTAACATACAATCCTGCTTTAAACGGTTCGTATATTTTATTGGCAGGCGACCGGATCCAATTTGATTATTATTATTGAGGTCTTTTACTGCAAATGTTTGGATAGGAATCAGGTGAGCTCATAAGCAGTTTGTCCGCGAAGACCATTCAAATAACCAGCCCCAGGTGTAAATTGGTGAAGATGATGTAAAGTTCATTGCACCTGGCGCCTTCGATTATTTCATTAGCAATATACCGCGAGACTTGTGAGAGGTCAGTGAGGGAATTAATCCCTCACTACCTACTCGATTTATAGACCTTCTGCATTTCATTCGTTTACTCACACTTTCAAGCGTGTCTAACATAGGTCGCACAATTCTTTTTTTGAAGGCAAACATGAATATGTTTGTTCGTTGAAACCCGCGCTGGTATTCTCGATATCCATTTCCTTATCCAGCCGCATTTGAATTCCAATCAAAAATTAAAGAATTAGGCCGCCTTCGGGTGGCTATTTCATTTTGTCACGGTTTTGCGTGCACGGTTATTGGCAAAATGTGCACGCTTATTAGTAAATCTGCACACTTATCAAAAAATAGGTATAAACCTTTTTTACATGAATACGGTGTTATACTTTAGCCACGCCTCAAACCGCAATAATCCATGGTAAAAAAGTCCAGCAACCTGAATGGTTAAACCGCGCCCTATTACAGAAAAACAAAAAAACTAAATCACGGCCTCTTTTATGAAAAACTTTCTTTGGGCAGTAGCCCTTTGCCAGGTGTTCTTTTCGTGCAAGAAAGATGAGGATCCTTATTTAAAGTTTACTGAAACAAATGTAAAAGTATCCCATTTCGACACCACATTTGACATTGCTATACAATCAAATGTAGACTGGTATGTTTCCGTATACTTTGGTTCTGATTAGGTAAAATTGGATAAATCTACAGGACATGGAAACGACACTGTTCATGTTTCGATACTCAACACGAATACCAAAAACAGGTCAGCTATTATTACTACCACCGCTGTAAATTCCAATTTATTCCACCAGGTAATCGTTGATCAGGCATATTATGACCTGGAAATGTTGCGACAAAAATACATTGGAAAAGCAGGTAGTAGTATTAATGCCATAGTGCCTGCTTCGGATGGCGGGTATTTATGTGTGGGCCGAACAAATTTTAATAGTTCCCCCGGCGCAGCTGACCAGGGTGACGCGTGGATTGTTCAACTAACGACTTTGGGCGATACTACGTGGACTCGTACCATAAATCGATCAAATTCAGATCAGGCCAATGCTGTTATTGCCACAACCGATGGTGGATATATAGTAGCCGGTGAAACTAATAATAGTAATAACTCTTTTGTGACTCAAAAAGACTGGTGGCTCATTAAACTAAAAAGTAATGGCGATACTGCATGGACAAAGGTAATGGGCACCGATAAACATGAATTTGTCAATGGTATGGCCGCTACTCCCGACGGGGGATTTGTTATAATCGGCCTCTATGATGATTCTATTAATAACGTTCAGGATATGTTGATGGCGAAATTTACCAGCGACGGAAATGTGATATGGCAAAAGAAATTAGGCGGGGCGGGAGCAGACAATGGATTAGCTGTATCAGTTGATTCCAAAGGATACATTTTCGTGGCAGGTGTTACCAGTAGCAATAATAGTGGTGATGTTGGGTCGAATCATGGAGAAAACGACAGTTGGGTGATAAAATTAAACAGCAACGGCGATATAGTGTGGAGTAAGGTGTTAGGCGGTAATAAAACGGATGGCGCTTATGCCATATCGGGTACAAAGGATGGCG
>DASUVL010000087.1:0-4154 GCA_036379015.1 Niastella sp. | reverse complement strand
ATACTCGCTAAAACAGACGAAAGTTTTAATCCCCAGGAAAAGACCATCCGCGAAAAATTAATGGCCAATGATATGGCCCGGAAAATAAGCATCGACAAGCTCAATTCTATCAAAGAGGGGATCCTGAAATATATTAAAGCCTAACACTTTTTAAATCAACCAAGAATGTCAACTGAATCCAGTAAGGTGCTTGAACTGCCTATACTCAAGCATTTCGAAAAAAGCGAGATCACATTCAATCCTAAAAACTGGCGGAAAGGTGAAAAAGGAATCGCCACTGTAATAGCCCTGGTAATACTTGGCACTATTGCATGGGGGTTATATAGTTTTATTCTGCCCATCGTATTTACCTGGGTAGGCCAGGCATTGGGCGCTATTTCAGCTGCCGTTCTGGTGATCGCTTTCTTTATTATGTTACCGGTGATCATTAAAGCGCTGAAAAAACTGGCCAGAACGTTTCATAAGATGCTGATCAAATACGATCCGTTTGGCGAACTGGAAGAACAAAAGGAAAAGATGACCCAGAACCGGACGCGGTTTAAAGAAGCCAAGGCTAAAATCAAGGCTATTAAATCGAATATGGAAAGCGAATCGATAAAGGCTGAAAAAGAAGCGAAAGAATACCAGGATAAAGTGTTGGTGTTACAAGCAAAAGCAGAAACCACCAAAACCAAGATGCAGGATATGGATGCGCGACTGGGTGAAGCGGCTAAAGATTCAGATGAATATGTTGAGCTGCAAACAAATATTATGAAAACGCTGAGCGAAGCGCAGCGTGTAAGCCATTTGCTGAACCAAAGTACCGGACTGGTGCGAAAATACGGAAGCAGGGCGCATGTGATTGGTAAGTTAGACCGTAAACTGAATATGGTTGACACGGCCATGGAAATAAAGATCGCCGATTTTGATGTAAGCATCGATATGCTGAAAAAAGAATACGCCTTTGCCCAGGCAGCCCGTGATGCCACCGAGCAGGCCAAATCGGCTATGCTGTTTACAAAAGGATGGGAACTGGAATATGCATTGGATGTAGTTACCAACACCATTGAGATTGACCTGGCCACTACCAAGGAAAACCTGCTTGATCTTGACACGCTTACCAGCCAGTATTCGATGGACAGCGACGAATTGTATTCCAAGCTCGATAAACTGGCCGATCAGATCAAGACGGATAACTATAACGTTCCTGAATCAAAAAAATACGCCAACCCCAATTACAAATTATCGCAGGAAGATAAGCTTGAAAGCAAAGGCTTCGGGGATATTTTCAATTAACTCAACCAACATACTAACAACACATGAAATGGTCTAATCTTACCTTTTTTTCAAAAGCCCTTATTACCGTATTGGTAGCCGGCGCTATTGGTAGCGCTGTTTACTTTTTGAGCCCCGGATTGCGGGTTGATGAATCCAAATCGCTTGAAAAACTGGATGTTTCTGATAAAGATGTAAACAATGTAACTACTTCGGCAGAGATGCCACTGCCACAAACAGAAGCATCGTCGGAAGTAGCTTCTAAACCCCTGGTACGTATAGCCGGTTATGCCTGGAATGCACAGTCGGGCATCATTGTAGCCAACGGCGGTTCCAAAACCACCAAAGGTTCGCTGATGGAAAAAAACGGTGTTAATCTTGAATTGATCCGTCAGGACTGGTTATCTGAATTGCGTAACCAGCAAATGAAATTCATTGAAGAATTCGACAAAGGAAATAATATACCTAAAGAAGGTGTTGCAGCGATCATGATCATGGGTGATGGCGCTCCGTTTTATATCAGCTCTGCACAACAGGCGCTTGATGATAAATACGGCGCCGGTAAATACCAGTTGCAGGTATTTGGTGCTATTGGTTTAAGTTATGGTGAAGATAAAGTAATTGGCCCCCCAAGCTGGAAAATGAACCCGCAGAGTATGAAAGGTTCTTTAATTTCCACCGTTATAGGCGATGGCGACTGGGTAGTAGCAGTAAACTATGCATTTGCCAATGGGTTGAAAGTAAATCCCGACCCGGCTACCTTTGATGCAGAAGCCGTGAACTTTGTGGCTGCTGAAAATGATGATTACATTGAATCTGTAAAAGCGCTCATTAAATCACAAACACAAGGTTATACCGTTCCGCTGAAAGAAGTAAAGAATGGCAAACTGACCGGCAAAACGATCAATAAAAAAATTGATGGTTGCGCTACGTGGACACCCGGTGATAAAATGGTATTCGATGCACTGAACGGCTTTACCGATGTGGTATCTACCAAGGAATTTAATAACCAGATGCCTACAACAGTGATCGGCCTGAAACAATGGGCTGATGCCAACAAGGACATGGTGACCAATATTTTTAAAGCTACATTCTTGGCCACCAACCAAATGAAGCAATATGACAGCTGGCGGAAAAGAGCGTCTGAAGCAACAGCTGAAAACTTTAAACAGGAAAACGGCGCCTACTGGTACGATATGTTTAAAGGACAGAAAGGAGAGAAAAACGGTGTTTCCTATAACATGGGTGGTTCACGCGTTTTCAACCTGGCCGATTGCAACCAGTATTTTGGTATAACAGACGGTACTAACCGCTATAAAGCCGTTTACGACCAGGTATCGCGTTACCTGAAAGAACTGAACCCCGGCGGTTTTAACCAGAATGTAAAACGAATAGTACCTTACGACGAAGCGGTAAACATTTCTTACCTGAAAGGGATCACGAATATCGATGCAGGTACTACCTATACCACCGATTATTCGAAGAAAGCGACCAACGTAATGGCATCCGGCGAATGGCGCATCAATTTTGATGTGGGCCGGGCTTCTATTCGTCCCGAAGCCAAAGATGTTCTGGAACAGATCTATAACCTGTTGATACAGGCTGAAGATTCGAAACTGGAGCTGGTTGGCCATACTGATAACTCCGGCACACAAGATGCTAATTATGCGTTATCAACTGCCCGTGCCGAAGCAGTTAAGAATTTTCTGATCCAAAAAGGCATTCCGGCCACCCGTTTTCAGAAAACGGATGGCAAAGGCCAGGATGAACCTGTTGCCGATAACAGCACACCTGCCGGTAAAGCAAAAAACCGCAGGGTGGTGATCGCGCTTCTTAAATAAAATGGAAATTAGAAATTAAGAATAAGGAATGAAGAATGAAAAAGTAAGAAAGCCGCTTTGAGGGCCTCTACTTTTTCATTCTTCATTTTTAATTTTTCATTTTTCATTCCCCTCTTCTTTTAAATAAGTCCTATGAATTTTAAAAATTGGTTCAGACCATTTGAAACCATTGCTCAAAAAGAGAGGTACATCATATTCGTAGTATGGATAGCCCTGCTGATCACTTACTGGGTTATTTCTACCTCGGGCACCAAACATTTATTTCCAACGCCCGGCCAGGTATGGGATGGTTTTCTTTCTCTGTATAGCGAAGGCCTGGTAGTTCATATCGGCAGCTCACTGGCGCTTTGTTTACAAGCCACCATTTATTCAATCCTGGTCTCCCTATTGCTGGTGTACAGCGCTCCCCTCCCCGCTTTGCAGCCACTGGCCAATACATTGAGTAAATTACGGTACCTGCCGCTTACCGGTATTACATTTTACCTCGCTATGCTGGTAAGCAATGCCCGCACCATGCAGGTAAGCGTTTTGGTTATATTCATGAGTTTGTACTTTATTACTTCCCTGCTGGCGGTGTTAAAAGACGTGCCTGCCGAGGAAATTGATCATGCGCGTTCGCTTAAATGCACTCGTTGGGAAGTATTGTGGGAAGTGATCATAAAAGGACGCCTGGATTATGTTATTGATGTTTTGCGTCAGAACCTGGCCATGACATGGATGATGCTGGTAACCGTTGAATCGATATTAGTGGCAGCAGGCGGACTTGGCGTGCTGATCAAGAACAGCGATAAATTTATGAATCATGGCCGCATAGTAGCGTTACAGCTCGTGATCTTGCTGGTGGGTCTGTTACTCGACTGGCTCCTTCGTGCAACCCGTAAATCTTTATTCAAGTACTCAACCTTTTGATATGGCAACTGCGCCTTTGGCCTATGAACAAAAAGGAGTCATCCTTCATGTAGAGAACCTGAGTGTTTCCTATGGCGACAGAGTGATTATCCGTGACATTAATTTAAGCGAAAAAGATACAGTACGTACTAACCGGCAACAGGGACAGAT
>DASUVL010000086.1:0-2793 GCA_036379015.1 Niastella sp. | reverse complement strand
GTCCAATTATCCTGGTCGTTGGTAATATACAAGGTATCCCAGGTTGGATTAAACGCAAGCGTTCGCGGTCGCCCCATACCATTACCCGATCTGAATTTTGTTGACACTTCCGTTCTTGCGGCATTAATAAACCGTAATCCCCTGTACTCTTCCAACAGATAGATGTTTTTATCTTCATCAAAGCATAACCAGTAAGGTTCTTCAAATTGGGCCTTATCAATAGGCCCATCTACGATGGCCGTCTTGCCAGCCTTATCCGTAAAACCGGCTAATGTGCTTACACGGGGATAGTAAAAATATGTAAAACCAACCGGGGCAATCACCTCCTGTGCGGGGTCGCCCACAAGCACTTTAACATCGCCCGAACCTGATTTTGAAGGCACTAAAACATAGAGGGATGAACCAGTTGTTCCAATTAAAGGCGCCCGATGGCCATTAACATATACCTTGATCAGAGCCGTATCATTTCCAAAGTTGGAACCATAGATCATTAACTGGGTACTGGCGCCACCGCTTTCCGGCGAAATGCGGCTAATGGTGACCGGCGTTGAAGGATCGTACGGCGTTCCTTTATCAGTAACGCTTTTTTTGGAACAGGCGCATACAATTAGGAGGATCAGGGCAAGCACAGGCAGGCCCCGTTTCATCTCACAGGCAAGTTTCATAAGCAATCGTTATAAGCAGTTAGCGAATTATTAAAAATACAGGAAGGTTGAAAAATCGATTATTCAATTCGTTTCAGAATTGATTCAATTTGATTCAATTTTGGTATCAGGGGGCTTAACGGCTTGGTACTCAAATAAAATAAAAATAGCATTCTGATAAAGGTGGCCTAACTATCATGACTACATATTTTTAGAGAATAAGATTTATAATATATAACAAGCCACCGATTTAATGTGGAAAAAACCAGCTAATTTTAATGTAACCACACGTTTACACTACTTCAGGAAAAGGCGGTGATATAATGCGCAGCAACCGATGGCAATAGCCATTGGCATAAGCGCGCTTTATTCCATAACCTTATCCGCCATGAGCACCGTACATCTTAATAATGAGGACTTTGAAAAGGCCTTGCATGTAAAGTCAATTATAGAAACCGACTTTGACAAGCATTATACTGCCGCAAAACTGGCCCATTTGGCAGGCACCAATGAGCTGAAACTAAGAACGGCCTTTAAAATAATTACCGGTGAAACGTTGTATCATTATTGGACGTTCATCAGGATCGAGTATGCAAAGAACTTATTGGAAACTACAGATCTGTCCATGAAAATAATAGCCATTCGGGTTGGGATCGATAAACGAAATTTTAACCGGCAGTTTAAAAAATTGACGGGGACTACGCCCAAACAGTGGCGCAATGACCATTATAACGGCCAGGGCCAATTATTTGATAGTTAACCAGGGAGTCGCTACAAAATAATGCGAAATCGCCCCTTTTTATTTCCAATTCGTCACCTGGACGTCTTTAAATTGCAGAAGAAATCACACCTAACTCTAAAACAAAGGACCAGGGCCAGAGACAGCCGTTGAGGAGTCTTACACATTGATAGGCCCATTAAACGTTCAACAGGGATTTGATAGCCCTGTAAAACATACCGAAGTTTAACCTGATACAGTAGCGCAAAAAATCAAAGCTATTATCGTTTTATGGAATATCTCGAAAGCGATATAATAGATCTTATTTGCGACTATGGTGGGATTTATGCTAATTCCCATGGAGTAAGTATAGCGACAGGTATTAATAATAATCTGTTGATAGCCTCGCACATCCGTAAGGAGGATGCCGGCCATGGAGAATCGTTGGAATATTTCATGAACGAACATTCCATAGCCAACTTCATTATGGATTTTAAAATCGGGAAGGCAGAAGACATTGGGTATATACAACCAGCAACGTTACAACAGTTATACGAACAGGGAAAAGCGTTATTAGTATGTGACATTGGAGACCCGGATACGTACCCCCTCTCCTTCCGTAAAGTTGGGAACAGTATGGTTGTGATAGACCATAATGATAACATACATCCATTACCCATTATATTGACAGCACCGAATGACTTTATACAACATACCCGTTATTATTTTGAATTTATTGAACGGGTACTTTTATAACGAATGATTATTGCCATTGTGAACTTAAACCTTACCTGCATGCCAACGACACGCATTAGAAAGGATGACCTTGAAAAAATTAATGCAGCCAAGTGCATTTTAGAAAAAGAATATCATCGGTGTTATACCCTAAAGGATATAGCCCGTATGGTTGCCAGTAATGAAGGAACATTAAAAAGGTATTTTAAGCTGGTAACCAAGATGACGTTCTATGAGTATGTAACTTCTATTCGCATTGAAAAAGCAAAGTATTTATTGGAAACTACAGAGCTGCCGATCAAAAAGATCGCAGACCGGTTAGGCATAACCAAAACCAATTTCAACAGGAGTTTTAAAAAGCTGACCGGCGTTACACCTAAGCAATGGCGTAATAATGAAAGCAATGTGGAGGAAATAGTGTACACTGAAGAGAAAACATGAATTAGTCCGGATTCGATACCTTTTTGTACCGATTCGATACATTTAAGGTTGTACCTTGCCTACAGATTATTCATTAGCTCTTTTTTAGTTCGAACCAATAAAAAACAAAGCCCATGGGGAATGGGTTGGTGGCTGTGAGTTTAGGAGGCCGATGGTATAAAAAGCGCTCCTATCACCAGCCCTTCCAGGGTTTTTCGATAGCAAAGAACAGAATGATTGCAAACCATATTTTTGAAAAACTTTATCTATTATGAA
>DASUVL010000085.1:0-7660 GCA_036379015.1 Niastella sp. | reverse complement strand
AATCAACACGGTTATTGCCAAAAACTGCACACTTATTGGGTCTTGTGGGAGAATTAAATTTCAAATATTATTTTTGAACCATGACTAATTTACGACATGCTATTGGTATCATCAGCATTAGTGCTGTGTTGACTTTGTCCTGCTCAAAAGATAAAGACTCCGGAACACCCCCCGTTGATCCCTGTGACAACATTTTGAAGGTGGAGCAGTACAATTATTACGGAAATCTACAACCCTGGGCTACTATTGAATATGATGAAAAGGGGCGGGTACAGCATGTTACCGGCGAGGGGCTTAATGCTTCTACGTATGCTTATAATAAAGACAACATAGTATTGACAGCCACTGATATATACGGAGCCAATATCGGGTTAACGTACTTCCTGGATGCAAATGGACGTGTAAAGGGTACCAGCTATTTTGATAATCAGTTTACTTATAATGCAGATGGATACCTGGTTTCATTTCGACAGCCTTATGGCAATAATAATCAGATCTACGGATCTACATTGTATACGTTGAAGTATGAGAATGGTGATCTGACCGAAATATTTACCACTGAAAATGTGAGCTGGAAAAAAATAAATTTCAAGTATTATGACGAGCCCAACCAGGATGTGTTGGGTTATAATCAGCCGCTCTATATAGGCGGTGTGTTAGGCGACAGAAACTCTTTTTATCTGATCAAAGCAGGTTTTTTCGGAAAGACATCTGCACATTTATATAAAACCCTTGCCATTAATGATGCCTGGAGCAATGGTCAAATACAATATACCAAAGATGCCAAGGGCAGAATAAAGTCTACGGTTGGTGTTGGCGGATACTCGTTTACTTATCAGTGCCCATAAAGAATTGTAACAACTCGCACGAAGGCATGAAACTGCAGGTGTAATTTAAAGAGGAAATGACACGCAGGTCGCCGTTGATATAACATGGGGCTCATTACGTAAGAAGGGATCACCGCGTACATCTGACCGAAATCCGTGCATATATGACCGATAATCGTGCACGTTTCAGTTGAATGATTTGTGTAATATTTTGTGCGGAATCTTACAATTTTCCGTCCTCCGGCGGTAGTTATTTTGTCAAAAAAAAGTGTATGAAAAAAATCATTCTTTCATTGTCGCTCCTGGCAGCAGTTTGTATTAGTCAGGCTCAATCAAAAAAGGATACGCCATTGGAGGAGGCCAGAAAAGCGATCATCGCCAGCAACGCCATCTATTCCGATCTGGCAAATAAAGGCGATGGATCTATCTTAACAAGATACACAGAGGATGCCTGTCTCCTGCCTCCCAATTCCGCCCCGGTTTGCGGTCGCGACAATATCCTGAACTTCTTTAAAAGCGGTCCGAAAGTGCATAGCAAGTTCATCATCCAGCATATTTACGGAGATGGGAACGACTTCGTCACAGAAGAAAGCAACTATGAATTGTTTGACCTTAACAATAATAAATTTGATGAGGGAAAGGTAATGGTGATCTGGAAAAAGACTAAAGACGGCTGGAAAATGCATCGGGATATGTTCAGCAGCAATCGTGCACCTCAACAATGAAAGGTCATGATAGGCATCTCCAGGGATGCTTATCATTTCTCAAAAACCTATATTGACTATCTGCTGGAATTCCTCTCCATGGGGAGATAGCGAAGCCCTTGCTTCAAAAGGCGTGATGCCTGTGAATTTGGTGAATTCCTTTATAAAATGCGATTGGTCGTAGTATCCACAGTCATAGGCAATCGATGTTAACTTACGTTTAGATGAAAGCACCAGGTTGAGGCTTTTATTAAATCTATAGACTGAAAAAAAGGCGCGAGGCGTTATTCCCACCAGGTCGACAAACAATTTTTCCATGTATCTTTCCGAAAGCCCGTAAGCGGATGACAAAGTTTTACTGTCGTATGTGTCTCCCATCAAACAAATATGTTTGCAGACCTGCCCGATAATGGTAGACTTCCTATGTTGTTTTTCATTCTTAATGAGCTTACTGATCAGGAACCTGCCGAGCATAGCAACCTTTTGTTCAAGAGAAGCAGCCTCCATTAAACTGTAATACACATCATTGATCTCCCTCGAAAATAGGCCATAGGCATCCGTAGCATAATTGGTGAGCTCCCACATGGAATCAGTAAAGAAGAGTGAGCTGGCATATGGATAAATCCTGGCAATCAATACGAACGTGCCCTTTGTAACCGTAAGTCTTGAAGGCTTTGTAAGATGCCCGAGCACTTCCACTCCCGGTAGCTTTCTGCTCCGGCCATCGATGAACGTGGTAGCACTGCCTTCTGAAACATTTATGACCAGGTCAACATAGCCGCTGGGGTAAAACACTTCATCCGTCAAATCCCTGTCAATGGAGATCAACGTATAGCTCTTCACATAAGGCTTTAAAATATCAGATGGAGAAAAATGCATGCCGGTTACATTTCCCCGAATGTACAAAATTAGGTATGGTCTATGGTTACCGCTCTTCCATGATCCCGGAAATTATAAAGAACTGATAACCACTTTGCGATTAATCCTTCGGGAATCCAGCACGATGGCCTTTAACATAAACCAAAGGCTAATACGCCAGGGGATTAAAAAACATACAAAAGCCTTCAAATCCCACTCACTTATCCCCCAAATTAACACGGTTATTGTCGAAAACTGCGCACTTATCAGCCTTCATTGCAAAAATTGATTTTTTAGGCTATTTTTCCGGCATGTTCGCCCTGAAGCCCTTTCCTTTATTCATCCTGGTTATTTCGTCTTTTTTGTACTGTTCAGCAACCGCCCAGGTTAGCTGTGTTCCTGTTTTCTCAAAAGAATATAAAGGATTGGGAGATATGATGCCTGCTGCTGTGAGGTCACTGTCAGATGGTACGTTTATAATAGCCGGTAAAGGAAACCAGGGTGCCGGATTGCCTCATGATGGCCTGGTAACAAGAATGTCTGGAAACGGGAGTATTATTTGGTCGTATCTGATCGGTGGAACCGGACAGGACGAGTTTACGGGTGTAGCGCCGCTCAATGATGGCGGGTTTTTATTGTTCGGTACAACCGGTTCGTTCGGTTATACAAATGGTGCAGCCTGGCTGGTAAGGATCGATGCGGCCGGTACCCTCATCTGGAGCCGGCAATTGGGCAATGGTGGTGCCGGGACAGACAGGGTTAAAGCTGTACTGCAATTCAGTGACGGGGATATCATCGGTACTTATAATGCCAATGACAGTACAGCCGCAAGCGATGCGGTGGTATTTAAAATGGCGCTCGATGGAACGCTGCAATGGGCCCATATTTTCGATCAGGGTAATAACGATAGTTTTACCTCCATTGCATTTGCCGGCAATGTTATATATGCAGCCGGTTTTTATACAATAAACACGCGTCGCGCTGTAATTACCACTTTGAACAGTGCAGATGGCTCTCCTATTTCTTCAAATAATGTTTTTAAGAAAGACGCCACCTATGACCATGAGATACGTAACCTGGAGATCTTTAATAACAGCATTTCCTATGGTTTGTATTACCGCCAACCATTAAATGCACCCTATTATTATGATAACGCACTTATTCTGGTTAGAACAGATATGACGGGGAATATCCTGAGTTCCATATATACCGATAACCAGAGTGATACCATACTACTTACTCAAAAAAGGATGACAGATAATGGGTTCTTTGTGTTATTCGCCACCAGGGGTAGAAATTACGGGCCCATGGCCAGGAAGGTGACTCAGTATGGGCGGTATGAGTATGTGAGTATTCTTGTGCCTTTTTATTATCAGGATACGAAATTTACCATTGACGAAACGAACGACGGGGGCGAAGTTTCAGTTGGATATTACAAACCGTATGCAGCTCCTTACATTATGACCATGTCGCGGGTAAATGTTGACGGCGAAGGCGCTGCATGTTTCACCAGCTCGGGAATAGGAGCATTTGCCGATAGCGCCAGCCGTTATCAGCAACCATTTGCCTGGGCTACACAGAATGACTATATACCTGTTGTCAATACTGTTATAGCGCCAACATCCATTGCATTGGTACAAAGCCAAACCATAAATTGTGAATCTTCATTTTGTACTGACAGAACACCTTTACCACCAGAATGTAAGAAGACCTATCATTTGAAATTCGGCGCCAGTAAAGCTGTAACGTACAGGGATGCTGTTACCACACCCGATGGCGGCAAGCTGGCGATAGGAGATGACCGGTGGGATGGTATGGTTTTAAAATATAATGCTAACGGAGATGTGGCCTGGGGCAAAACATATAACGCGTTATTTCATACCTCAAAATTTGTTCGGGTAATAAGATCGGCTGATGGTAACTATATTATATTCGCTAACCGGGATTTCAATTTGCATACCCGCAACCGCACTTTTCTTTCAGCAATAAAAATTGATATTAATGGAAATATTCTCTGGACCCGTGATATTAACGAATGGAGTGGCGGAAAGATAGCTGATGTTACTGCCACACCAAACGGCGGTTTTGTTTTGTTGGTCACTAATGGCGGTGTACAATCTATAGCGGTATACTTTGATGCCAATATGAATATCATTTGGGCAAAAGAATCTGGTGCATATAACAGAGTAACCTATAATAACGGCGCTGTTTATATTGCTTATTATGATTATTACTATAGCAGTACAACCAGGTTTGGGGCTGAAAAACTTGACCTGGCAACCGGCAACCGGGTATGGAGTAATATTTTTACGGCTGGTGGCCCTAATAGTTCCGGAATAATCAGCAGATTATTTGTGAGCAATGATACCACATACATTTTTCTTACCCATATTGTGCCCATCAATTCCTTCGATAAAGTAAACTCCCCGGTTATGGTAAAAATAAACCCGGATGGAAGCTTTAACCGGGCTGTTCTTTTTCAGGGCGATAATATGGCGTATTCTCCATTCTTTGGACTTAACTACGATATATACCCACTAGCGGTCGATCTCACTCCTTTTAACGATTTTATACTTTCGCAGAGTGTTGTACAGGGGAGCGATACGTTACTTTGTATTGCACGCTTTGGTGCAGATGGAACTGTTGCGTGGGCAGGAAATTATGCCGGCACAAAATATTATTATCCGCTTAGCATGAAAGCACAGGGTAAAGGGGTTTGTGTTTGGGGCGATGTCAGGGACCGGTATCAAATGGCAAAAAACTGGTCCTTTTCAAACGCTTTTTTTATAAAAACTGATAGTAGCGGATTGATCAATCCCGGCGGCGGTTGTGACAGAACTGACAGACCGTTCGTTCCAACGCCCATTAGTTTCTCCGTTTCGCCTACACGACTTTTTATACAGGATAAAAAGCCATTTTCTGTACCTGTTGGTTCTATCACCGGAGTTGATATGAGCATTGACGCCACCCTGTTCTGCAGTACGCCTGCCAATTGCAGTACCGTAGCTATTAAACAACGTGGTGCTGGCTGCTCACTGAAGGATACGTTGGTATATTATCTGGCAGATAATGCTGATTGTGATGCAGCCGCCACCTGGCAATATGATACGTCATTATTAAAAGCCGTTGGCATGGATGGTAATGCCATACAGATAGTTCCTAAACAAACAGGCGCCTTCACTATTCGTGCCACTATAGAAGGGAGCTGCATCACCACCTCGCAAAGTTTTACTGGTGCGGTGGGACTGGCCGCCAGCCAGGTTACCCTGGGCAATGATCCACTTATCTGTAACGGACAACAGATACGGCTGAGCGCAGGCCCCGGTTATGCCAGTTACCGGTGGAATGATAACAGCACCGACTCTGCGCTGATCATTACACAACCCGGAAAATATTATGTAGATATTACTGATAACTGTGGCGGTACCGGTACCGATACCGTGCTGGTAACCGCTGCCGGTTTCGTGTTTAAAATAACCGGTAATAATACAAAATGTAACAGTGATACGGTATTGTTACAGGCCAGCACCGGTTATAACAACTATCAGTGGTCGCCCCAGGTAAACCTGCAGGCAAACGGTAATATGGCATCGGTAAGTCCGGCCATAACTACGAAATATTATGCCACTGCCGAAAAATGGGCGGGTTGTGTGTTGATAGATTCTGTATTGATCACCACATTGACATCACCACCTGTAAACCTGCCCGGCGATGCCAGCATTTGCACCGGGGACAGCGTTCTATTACAAGCCGCGCCGGGGTTCAATGCCTATCAGTGGAATAACGGCGCAACCCTGGGTACCATCATTGCCAAATCAGCAGGATCGTTTATTGTGGCCGCGACATTTTCAAACGGATGTCAGTCAAAAGACACCTTCCGGCTTAGCCTGTATCCATTACCGAGGCCTTCTTTAGATAAGAATGCAGTATTATGCAGCGGAAGCGTCAGGTTGTTGCAACCCGCGCAAAATTATGCCAGCTATTTATGGAGCGATGGAAGCACCGGTCATACTATGGCAATAAATACGACCGGTACATATTGGATTGCTGTAACGGATAACCAGGGCTGCAAGGGTGCAGATACTACCCGTATTACAACCATGGCGGCATTACCTGCTAATTTTCTACCGGCGGATACCGCTATTTGCCAGTATGGCAAACTAACTATTACACCTAAACAACCTTACAGATCCTATTTGTGGAACGATTTTTCAAACAGTGCTGACCTTACGGTTAAAAAGTCCGGACTGTATTGGGTTACCGTTACAGATCAAAACAATTGTTCAGGCAGTGATTCCATATCGGTTGGTGGAAAACAATGTATGGAGGGGTTGTATATACCCAATGCATTTACTCCCAATGGCGATGGGCAGAATGATGTATTCCGGGCGTTGTTATTTGGCAATGTGACTTCCTTCTCATTTGTTATATTTAACCGGTGGGGTGGAAGGGTGTTTGAAACCCATAACCCGGCAGAAGGATGGAATGGAAAAATAAATGCCCTTGTTGCTCAAAAGGGAACCTATGTATGGTATTGCCGGTATACCCTGGAAGGACAACCGGAAAAATTGGAAAAAGGGATTGTTGAACTGGTTTTGTAAAATGGGGGCGACCTGTAAGGTCCGCCATTGGGTTGTAAACTTACAGTGGGTTAAAGCGGTCCTGACAGGTCATTGTAAACAAACCCGACCTGTCAGGTTCGCATAAATCCTCTGTTATTCAAAACTCGATGGCGAACCTTACAGGTCTTTATGTTCGTAAACTGATCTACTCATCTTCCCCTTTTGTCTACGCTTCCTTGCTTCATATTGGTCCCTTCCCTAAATTACATGCTTTGTATATTTGATGTATGAAACCGGCAAAGCCATCCTTTTCATCGAAATGGATCCATGCGGCGGTATGGATCTTGTTGTTGGGCGTTCCCGGCATTATCCTTTGGGGCCAGGAATTTTTTGGGCTGTCGGCAACATTTTACCTGCTTACTACCTTGTATCATATCGGCCTGTTTTATCTGAATGCTTTTTATCTGTACCCCAAATTGCTTAACAGAAGAACCTGGTGGTTGTATATCATTTGCCTGCTGGCCATTATTATCATTTCCGGAATGGCCAAAGTTTTCATTTTACAGCTCGATCCTGATTTTCAATTCACAGCGGTAAACAAGCGACTGATCTTTTTTCCGTTAGTTCCTTTTTTGTTTGCCAGCATTATTTACCGGTTGGTCTACGATCGCATCCGTTTTGAAAGAATGGAAAAAGAAGCCCGGGCACA